>JAICKM010000217.1 GCA_025927935.1 Chloroflexia bacterium
CACGGGGTGGGTCTAAGGGGAAATCGTCCATGTTGCGATTCTGGTTGCGCCGGGGAGCCATACCGGTCCTCGGCATCTTGCTGATCACAATGGCGGCCTGCGGCCCGCAGGCCGCCACGTCCACCGAAGTCGCCGCCACCGCCACCTTGGCGCTTGCTGTGCCATCCGCCCCGCCGCAGCCGGCAACCGCCACCTCAGAGGCGCCCACGGCCACGCCACTGTTACCCACGGCCACGGCGGAGCCACCTACCGCGACCGTAGTGCCGCCCACCGGGACGGAAGCCCCGGCTTCGCCGACAGCCGCCCGCGATCTGGCCGTCCGGCCCACAGCCACTGAAGAGCCGGAGGACTGCTTCCGGTCGGTGGGTGTGGTCATTAGCCGCGTGGACCAGGCGTACAACCACCAGCCGGGCGACACGGCGACTATCGCCAAAGACCTGCAAAGCGCCTGCGTGGACGACCGCGCCCTGGCGATCTGGGCGCTCGGCGCGATCCACGATCCGGCGGCGCTCCCGGCCCTGCAAGCCTATGTGGCGGCCCACCCGGACGGCGACTGGCGGCGCGACGAGTACGACCTGGTGCCGGTGGCGCAAGCGGCCATCGCCTACATCAAGGCGCCGGCGGACACCACGCACACCTATATGGTCCGCCCGCGCGGCCTCTACGCCGAAATGCCCAAGTACGACGCGGACGGCAATCTCAACGGGAGTCCGGTGCAGACGATCCCGGCGGGCGCGCCGTTGATCCGCGTGCAGAAGATCCACACCGGCGACATGCGACCCGACCACGGCGGCGAGACGGAGGTCGTCTTCGAGCGCGTGCAGCGCCCCAACGACCCGAAGACGTATTATCTGGAAGTGAGCATGTATACCATCTCGGAGCCGAGTTATTTCGTGCCGGTCGATCTGGAGCCGAACCCGTAAGCAGGCAAGGCAACAAAGGGCAAAAGAGAACCGGCTCCCTCGCGGGAGCCGGTTCTTTATGCGCGGGAGGCGCGACGCTTAGCGCGGGGCTTTGCGGCGCAACAGCAGCATCCCGCCTAAGAGGGCGAACAGAGCGCTCGCCAGCAGCGGCAGGATCCAGACGGACGAGTCCCCGGCGCCGGTCGTCGGCATACCGGGCACCGGCCCGGCGGTCGGCGGCGGCAGCGAGGGACCGGCCGGGGCCGTCGGCGTGGCCGCCGCTCCGCCCGGCACGGCCGTGGGCAGGACCGAGCTAGGCGTGGGCAGGGCCGGCGTCGCGACCGCGGGCGGCGTGGGAACAGGCTGGCCCGGTTGTGCCGCGATGATGCGGCCTTCCGTCTGCGGGTTCACCGTGCCCAGGCTCTTGACGTAGTTAGCGGCGGCCTCCCACAACTGCTCGCGGGTGATCGGCTCGATCATGCGCGTCAGCGAGGTATAACCGTCTCCGCCCACGGTCATAAAGTCGTTGGTCGCCACGGTGTAGGTCGCGTTCGGGTCCAGCGCCTTGCCGTCGGACATCACGGCCCACAGCACGCGCTTGCCGACCGGGGCCGCCGGGTCATAGGCGAAGCGCACACCGGACAACTGGACGAAGCGCCCGGCGGTCCCGGACACATCGCTCACCCCGTTCTCCAGCGCGGCCAGCAGATCGCTGCCTTTCAGTTTGCCGGTGACGACAATGTTACCGAACGGCAGCACGGCGAACACGTCGCCCTTGCTGATAGGGCCGGGGTTGAAGTCGGCGCGCAGGCCGCCGGAGTTTTGCAGGGCCACATCCACCTGATAGGTGGCGCGCAGAGCGTCGCTCATCAGGTCGCCCATCTTGCTCTCGGCGCCGCGGCTGCGGTCCACAAGCGCGGGGGCCGTGCCCACCTGCTCACCCAGGATCGGCTTGATCTGGTCGTTGGCGTTCTTCACCAGCGCGGCCAGGGTCGGATTGGGCGTGACGGCGCCGCTGTACGGGCGGCGGAACGCGCCCCAGGAGAAGGCGACATTCTTGGTCTGCGGATCGACCAGCAGCGTCATATCGGTCGTGTCGATGGCATGGTTCGCCTCGCTGACCAGGATGCCGTTGATGCGGGCCATCGTCTCGATGCGGGTGTGCCCGCCGACGATCAGGTCAACTTCGGGATCGACATTGCGCGCGAAGTCGGCGAAGATGCCGGTCGGATTATCGAAGTCGCCCTTGGCCGACCCCTGGTGGTAGACGACGATGATCGTCTTGATGCCCTTGGCGACCAGTTCCTTGACATAGCGGTTGGTCGGATCGACCGGGTCCACCCAGCGATAGCCGCGGATGCCCTGCGGGCTGGTCACGGTCGGCGTTTCGGGGTTGCCCGCGCCGATGATGCCCACCTGGATGCCGTTGGCCTCGACGATAATGTACGGCTTAGTGAAGGAGGCGATCTCGCCGGTGTTCTCGTCCAGGATGTTGTCGGCCAGGTACGGGAACTTGGCGACGGCCTGGAGCTTCGCCAGCCCGGTCACGCCCTTGTCAAACTCATGGTTACCCAGGGCCGAGGCGGTGAAACCGATCTCGTTCATGGACTCGATGATCGGCACATCGTTCAGGAAGGCGGAGTTAGGCGGGGTGGCGCCCACGTTGTCGCCGTCGCTGAGGATGATCGTGCCGTTGGGGTTGGTGGCTCGCGCTTCCTTCCAGTAGGTAGCGATAGCCGCCACGCCGCCGCTCGGCACGCTGAGTCTATCGACAGTGGCCTGAACCGGGTCCAACTGGCCGTGATAGTCGCCCCAGGCGAGCACCTGGATCGGCACCAGGTTGGCGCTGCCGTCGGTGAACGCCTCGGTGAGGATACGGCCCTCGGCGTAGCGTGGCGGCGCGATGTTCAGCGCATAGGCCGCCGTGGGGATCACGTCGATAGTGCGCGGCTTGCCGATCTTCTTGCCCTGGGCCACGCCGGGACCGTAGATGCCGAACATGGCGTGCATGTTGGTGTTCTTGCTCAGGTCCACGGTGTCGGGCAGGTAGCCGTGCTGGCCGTAGAAGGCGGAGTCGGCGATGCGCTGGCCGGGCGTCGCGCCGTCCCACTGGTAAGGCGGCTGCAACACGACGACCACGTCGCCGGTGCGCGTCGGGTGCCAGGCGTTGATGGTGTAACCGTCGGCCTGGATGGTGCGCGTCTCTTCCTTCTTCCAGACGGCGGCAGTGATCTTGGCGCCGTTGTCGGTCAGGTTGTTGAAGGCGTCCATGATCTGCGCGCGGACCGTCTCATAGTCGGCCTGCTCGACCACGCCGCCCTGCTCGCGGCCCTTCAGGTTGATGTAGATGTTGGCCGTGCCGCCGGCGATGAAGGCGTTGGCCTTGCTGGCGCCGCGGTTCGCCGGGTCGTACAAGCCGGCGTCTTGCAGCACCTGCAGCGCATTGGCGCTGCGGTAGGCGGCGCTGAAGCCGTGGTCGGAGGCGACGAAGGTGATGGTGTTGGCGCCGAGCAGATCCCACAGGTGGCCGAGCGCGGCGTCGGCCTGCTTATAAGCCTGCTTGATGTAGCCTTCCGCGGTGGCCGGGTCCACGCCGTAGGCCGGGCGCGGGCCGGTGTAGCTCGCGGAAGAGAGGGCCATGAACTGGTGCGAGAACTCGTCGGTGGTCGGGTAGCCCGCCATGACGATGTCGGGATTGTAGGTCTGGATGACGTAGTCGTGCACCATACGGAAGGTGTCGTACCACTTCAAGCCCTGCTCGACGTAGGTCTGGCCGTCGATCAGGCCGGCCTCGATGGGCGCGAAGTCCGCGCCGGTGGCGCTGGGGAAGTCCACCGCAATCTTCTGCTCCAGGTCGGGCATGTTGCTGCGCGCCCGGGCCAGGGAGGTGAAGTAGACACGGAACTTCGACAGGTCGGGACTGAGGTCCATTAACTTCAAGTAGTAGCCGACCAACAGGTTGTTTTGCGGCAGGCTGAGCTTGATGTCTTTCCAGTCGCCCGCCTTCAGGTCGGCCACGGCTTGCCCGGCGTCCTTCGCCCCCTTGGTGACGAACGCCTTATCGTAGTTCACCTGGCCGTCGTCGGTCGAGTCGTAGATGTAGACCGGCCAGTTCAGCGCCGCCACCGTGCCGCTGATGGCGTAGGTGTTGAAGCTGAAGCTAGTCTCCTTGGCCGGGCTGAACGACGCGGGCGCGCCGGTCCACCCCTGGGCATCGTTGATTTGCAGCGTGTTGGTGTACCCGACGCCGAGCGACTTGACGAAATCAGGCAGCACGCCCGGCACGTCGTAGTTGGACGCCACGCCGCGGTTGCTGTAGAAGTTGCGGAAGTCGACGGCGGGGCCTTTGACCTTGGTACCGGGCAGGGTGGCGGGCCAGTCCATGATCGCCACCTTCTTGCCCATCTTCTCGGCCACTTCGCCATAAGTCTCGGCTTGCAGCAGAGTCGCATTATAGGCCGTGGTGCTGGTAGTGATGGCGTTGCTGTCGATGGCGAAAGTGTTGTTGACCGTGCCGTGGGTGCCGCTCCAGGTGCCGGTGCTGAGGCTGCTCCACCCCGCGCCCGTGTTGGGCGGGAACTGCGGCACCATGCCGTTATCGCCGGTGACGCCGTTGTTGAAGATCTTGGCGTAGTTGGGCATATCGCCCGATTGCGCCCACTTTTCCGCCAGGTCGGGCCGCATGCCGTCGGAAACGAAGATCAACTCCTTTTGCGCCTGTGGCGCGCCCGGCGCCGCCATGCTGGGGTGTACCGGGAGGGCCGTTACGGCCATAGCGAAGGCCAGCACCAGGGTGCCGGCCCGCGCGAAAACAGGGAACGCGCCATGGTTCCGGGTATGAAGCATTCAGACTCCTCCTTCCAGGGTATGGGACAGTAATAGAGCGGTGATCCGCTGTGCGTAGCAGGCCGGCAAATAAGGCCGCCGGCAGAAACCGATTATAGCACAATGGATCAAGTGATGGGGCGTAAAACAGCACCAATAGGAACGAAGCGGACTCACCAGTAGTGATGATTTCCGATCCGCGAATTTTGCGTAGCGGTTGCACCGGTGATCCACGGCCCGGCTTGCGCAATCGCGCGTCATGGGCGATAATGCCAGGGAGCGCCCCGCCGTTGGGGCGGCCACGCATCCGGCGCACCAGTGGTGGGTGCTCGCGATGGTGCGCCGGCCCGGCGCGCCGGCCTGCCTCCAGGAGACCCCGCCCTCATGCGCCGCGAAGACCTGCTGCTACGCACCAAGCTCTCGCCGCCCGAGCAACACCGCCGGGTGCTGCCCCGGCCCGCCCTGCTGGCCCGCCTGCGCGAAGCCTTCGAGTACCGGCTCACGGTAGTGCAGGCGGGCACTGGTTACAGCAAGACCACGGCCCTGGCCGCGCTCGACACCGGGGAGTTCCCCCTGTTCTGGTACAGCATCGGCGAGACGGACGCCGACCCGCAGCGCTTCCTGTCCTACCTGGTGGCCGCTTTCGGCCTGCGCCTGCCCGATCTGTCCGATCTGCCGCTGGCCGTGCTCCAGGAGCGCGGCGCCGAGGGCAGCCGCGAGGCGTGGATGCAGGCGCTCGACGCGCTGATCAACGCGCTCAGCGAGGCGTTGCCCGGCCCCGCGCTCCTGGTCGTGGACGACTACCATATCGTGGCGGGGTTGCCGGAGATCCGCGCCCTGGCCGAACATTTTCTCACCTATCTGCCGGCCAACCTCCATGTCGTGCTGTCAACGCGCTATCCACCATCCGGCCCCGGCCTGTTACGCTGGCGGGCGCGGGGCGAGGTGCTGGAGATCAACCGGACCGCGCTGGCCTTCCGCCCAGACGAGATCGAGGCGCTCTTCCGCGAGACCTACGACATGCCGCTGGCGCCCGCCGAACTCGCCACGTTAGCCGAAAAGACGGAGGGCTGGCCCATCGCCCTGCAACTCGTCCGCCAGGGCTTGCGGAGTGACCCAGCCCGCCGCCCCGCCGCCCTGCTGGCCCAGGGTTCGACTTCGCTGGGCGCGCTATTCGACTACCTGGCCCGCGATGTGCTGGGCGGGCAGGACCCGGCGGTGGCCGCCTTTTTGCGCGAGACAGCGGTGCTGCGCGAACTGGCGCCCGCCGCCTGCGATGCCGTGCGCGGCACGTGCGACAGCGCCGCCCTGCTGGCCCGCCTGCACGATCTCGACCTGTTCGTGGTCGATCTGGGCGCCGGGCACTCCCGCTATCATCACCTGTTCCACGACTTTTTGCGCGAGCAGGCCGCCGCCGACCCAGCGGGCACCCAGGCCCGGCACCGGCGCGCCGCCGCCTACTTCGCCGCCCAGCACGATGACGAGGAGGCGATCTACCACTGGCTGGCGGCGGGCGATCTGCCTCAGGCGGCGGCGGCCATCGAGCGCGCGGGCGAGGCGGCGCTGCGCGCGGGCTGGCTGGACACGGTGGCGCTCTGGATCGACGCGCTGCCGCCGGAGGTGCTGGCCGGTCATCCCCTGCTGCAAGCCTTCCTGGGCGATGTCTACCGCCTGCGCAGCCGCTTCGACGAAGCGCTGGGCTGGTACGGCCAGGCCGAGCGCATGTGCCGCACGCGCGAGGACTTCGCGGGGCTGAGCCGGGCGCTGCGCGGACAGGCCCTGGTCTACCTGGACACGGTGCGCCCGGCCCAGGCCGAGAGCCTGCTGGAGGAAGCCCTACGCCTCACCGACGGCCTGCCCGACCGGGAGGATCGCGCCCGCCTGCTCGAACTGCTGGCCGAGAACAAGCTCAACATGGGCAAGCCCGACGAAGCCGAAACCCTGCGCGCCGAGACCCGCGCCCTGCGCGAGGAAGGTCCCGGCGAGGACACGCTCAGCGTGCGTGTGAAACTGCGCACCGGCCAACTGGACGAGGCCCAGCGCATCCTGGAATCGTGGGCCGAGAGCGAGCGGCGCGAGGTGGCGCGCGGGCAGGTACATCAGCCGCGGGCGCACCGCGAGACGCTGCTGATCCTGTCGCTGATCCACGCCTTCCGCGGCGAGGCCGGGCCTGCCTTCGCGCTGGCCGAAGAGGGCATCGCCACCGGGGCGCGCCTGGAGTCACCGTTCATCACCGCCGTGGGCCATATGCGGCTCGGCCATGCCTGGCAGGTGCGTGAGAACGACTCCTGGCCGCCGGAGCGCGCCCCGCAGGCCGGCGAGGCGATCCGCTGCTACCAGCAGGCGATTGCCCAGGGCGACCGCCTGGCCGTGCGCCGCATCCGCGCCGAGGCGATGTGGGGCCTCACCCGCGCCTACGGTTTCGCGGGCGACCTGGAGGCGGCGGAACGGGCGGCAGCCGAGGGCGTAGAAACCGGGCGGTGGGCGGGCGACTCCTGGATCGTCGCGCTGATCGAGCTAACGCTGGGCGCGAGCTATGTGCTCGCCGGGCGCCCCACCGAGGCGGTCGAGATCCTGACCCGCGTGCTGGTCGCCTTCCGCGACTGTGGCGACCGCTTCGGGCGGGCGGCCACGCGCCTCTGGCTGGCCCTGGCCTACCACGATCTGCGCCGCCCCGAATTGCTGGCGACCCACCTGGAAGACGGCCTGGCCCTGTGCGAGGCGCACGGCTACGACTTCCTGTTCACCGCGCCGACGCTCACCGGCCCGCCCGATCCGCGCCGCTTCGTGCCGCTGCTGGTGGCGGCGCGCGCCGGGCATCGCCGCGCCGCCTATGTTACCCGCCTGCTGGCCGCGCTGGGCCTGGCCGACATCCCGGCCCACCCCGGCTATCAGTTGCGTGTGCAGACGCTGGGCGCCTTCCGCGTCTGGCGCGGGGACGTGGAGATCGAGCCGCGCGAGTGGCAGCGCGACAAGGCCCGCCAGGTCTTCCAGGTGCTGCTGGGCGAGCGCGGCGGCTGGTTACAGCGCGACGAGATCGTGGAGCGCCTGTGGCCCACCCTGAGCGCGGAGGCCGCCGGGCGCGACTTCAAGGTGGCGCTCAACGCGCTGAACAAGGCGCTCGAACCGGGCCGCGCCGCCGACGCGCCCTTTGCCTTCATCGTCCGGGAGGGCACAACTTACCGCATCCGCCCCGACGCCGACCTCCGGCTGGACGCCGTGGCCTTCGAGGACGCCTGCGAGACGGGCCTGCGCCAGGCGGGCGGCGATGCGCCCGCCACGGCTCTGCCTCCCTTGCGCACGGCCATGCGCCTCTATGCGGGGGACTACCTGCCCGACGCGCTCTACGAGGACTGGGCCAGCGCCGAGCGCGAACGGCTGCTGGCGCTCTACCTGCGCGCCGCCGACAAGCTCACCGGGATCCTGGTCGAGCGCGGCGCCTACGAGGAAGCGCTGGACATCTGCGGGCGCATCCTGGCCCGCGACCCCTGCTGGGAGCGGGCCTACCGCTGGATGATGCTGGCCCACGCCCGCCAGGGCAACCGCTCGCTGGCCCTGCGTGCGTACACGCGCTGCGTGCAAACAATGCAGGCCGAACTCGGCGTGGACCCCTCCCCCGCCACCACCGCCCTCCACGAGTCCATCGTCCAGGCGCGCGATCTGCCCGAAACGCTGGCGGTGGGCTAGCGCGCCGGGCACGACACGGCAGAGAGGATACCTATCCTGATGCACGCACCTGACGCGGATACTGTGCAGCAAGTGATCCAGGCGGAAAGAGCTTGGTTGCAGGCACACCTGCAACTTGATACGATGCTGCTCGATCACCTGATGGCTGATGAATATACGCAGATCAACAGCCACGGCGCGCTCGTCACCAAGCCAGAGGTGCTGGCATCCTTTCTGAGCGGCACGCGGGATTGGGACTGGGCCGAGAGCGATGAATACCGAGTGCAGATCTACGGTGAGGTCGCGGTGGTGTATGGGCGCTGGCGCGCCAGGGGCGTGAACGCGGGCCACCCGTTCGACTACGCGGCACGCTACGTCTCCGTCTGGGTCTACCGCGACGGTCGCTGGCAGATGGTGAGCGACCAGTCTACGGAGATCAGGGCGGAGTAAATCCACCGTCCAACTAGTGCAGCGCCAAGAATCCTGTTGGGGTCAGCACACGCTAAAGACTAACGAGTACGGGCGCGATAAATCGCGCCGCTACACCCAAGAGGTCACTTGAAGCTGAATTAGGCCAGCAAAATCTGCTTCAGGCGTTCAAGCACGGCTATTGCCTGCGCGCGGGTGACGGTAGGGAAGTCGTCCAGGAAGTCGTCGAGGCGGTCCCCGGCGGCCAGATAATCGAGCAGGGTCTGCACCGGCACGCGGGTGCCAGCGAAGACGGGCGTTCCGCCTAAGATGTCGCCGGTTTGCTCAATCAGCTTGTGGTCCAGCATGGCATCCTTACGACCCGTGGCTAACCCTATTGTAACACGTTCAGGAGTGTATCGGCACCCTTATAGGGTCGGCAAAGGCTAGCGCGCAAAGGCGAAGAGTCTCATACCCCAACGCGACGAGATTCTTCGCTGCGCTCAGAATGACAATTGGACTGTGACTGTCTGTTTAGACTGACATAGGCGGGGGTTTATGCCTCTGGATAGATGTATTCTCCGGTGCGAACCAGTTAAGGGCGCGCGAACGCCCGCTAGCCCAGCGCGGCGTCCAGCACGCCGCCGAGGCGCTTGATGCCTTCCTCGATCTGGTCGGGGGTGGGCAGGCTGAAGGCGAGGCGCAGGTGGGATGTGCCGTCGGCGGGGTCGGGGAAGCAGGAGCGACCGGGCAAGAAATCGACGCCTTCTTCG
>JAICKM010000931.1 GCA_025927935.1 Chloroflexia bacterium
CTTCTTGTTGCTGGGCACGCTGCTGTTTATCCTGGGGGCGGGCACGCTGAGCCTCCATGTGCCGTTCCTCGGCCTGCTGGTGGTGCTGCTGCTCCTGGGCTTCGGCGTGGGCATTCTCGACGCCGGGCTGAACTCGTATATCGCCGCGCTGCCCGATAATTCGGGGCCGCTCAACTACCTGCACGCCTGCTACGGCGCGGGCGCGCTGATCGGGCCGCTCGTGGCGTCGGGGGTGCTGGCGGCCAGCCTGGGCTGGCCGGTGGTCTACGGCATCTGGGCGGTGGTCGGCGTGGTGCTGCTGCTGGGCCTGGCGCTGCGGTTTCCGCGCCCGGTGGCCTCGCCCGCGCACGAACACGCGGAGCAGGGCGGCAACGTGCTGGCGGGCGCGTTGCGCCTGTGGCCGGTCTGGATCGCCGCTGCGTTCTTGCTGGCCTATGTCGGCGCGGAGGTCACGCTGGGCAGTTGGAGCTACAGCCTGCTGACCGAGCAACGCCACGTCGACCCGTTACCGGCGGGCTGGATGGTCAGCGGCTACTGGCTGGGGCTGACGCTGGGCCGGATCATCCTGGGCAAGCTCTCGGCGCGGGTGGGGCCGCGGCGGTTGATTACCGGCTGCATCGGCGGGGTGGCCGCGGGCCTGGTGCTCATCTGGGTGGGGCCGGGGGCGCTCGCCGCGGCGGCGGGCCTGGTGCTGACCGGCTTCGCCCTCGGCCCTATCTTTCCAACGACCATCGCCGTCATGCCCGAACTGGTGCCCGCGCGCCTGTTGCCCAGCGCCATCGGCTTTATGGCGAGCGCGGGGAGCGCAGGCGCGGCGGTCTTCCCCTGGGGCGCGGGCGTGCTGGCCGAGCATTTCGGCCTGAGCGTGCTGCTGCCCTATGTCCTGGTGTTCACCGTCCTGCTGGTGATCCTCTGGCGCCTGCTCGACACGCGGCGCCTCGAAGCGAATGCCGACGGGGCAGCGGATTAGGGCCGGGCATGTCGTTTTGCGCGATAGGGGCCGGGTTCAAACCGGCCCTGTCGCGCGACTAATGGTGGGTGTGCGCCCACACGAGGCGCCCTCCGGCGATCAGCAGCCAGACCGCCAGCACGATCATAGCGTAGGTGCCCAGCCAACCCGGATCGTTCAGCGTACCCCAGGTGGTATACCAGACCAGCAACTCTCCGACGACCAGGGGCCGGTATAGCCAGATCAGGCTGCGCACGACCCCCGGTTCGACGGGCCGTCGGCCAATTGCCGTGAACAGCAGCAGTTCCAGCGCCAGCACGCCCATGATCACCAGGAGCGGCAGCCCGGAGCCTAGGATCACCAGGCCGACCAGCAGGGGCAACTCGGAGAAGCCCGCCCCGACCGGCCGGGCATCGCCCCCCGCAGGTCCAATCCAGGTATTGTCAAACCAGGGCAAGATGGCGTTGCGCGGCGCCTGTCCCGCGCGTGGACCGTCGGGCGCATCGCTATCGGCCCAGTGAAAATCCCCAGTTGCCAATCGATCAGGCATCTTTGTGCCTTCCATGAACTGGTGGTAGCCCGGCAACGCCACCACCTGACCGTTTCCAATTCCTGTATGCTATGAGTACGCATTCCGCCCGCAGATCGTGACAGCCCTGGCGCGCTGCGTGGCGGCCTGACCAGTAGGGGCCGGGCGCGTCACGAAAGCGTCAGAAAATGGTCACACGCTGCGCGTGCGCCCGGTATGAGACGGATCGCGGTCTGCTTGCGTAGATCAAGCGCGGGGCCACGACCGTCTGCCCATTCTTTCCGCCGCCGCGCGAGACGTGGGCACGGCTGCGCCCCGGCGTTCCACGGTAGCAGAAGGAAGAATACGGGCGCCGGAAGTCGTCCGCGCGACCCGGCACCGTGAAATACTACAGTTTGATAAGATTTCGCGTTGATCAATTGATGCCGGTGATCCTTCCCTAGCCGGGCGGGGGGCCTGCGAGTTGACAAGGCAGCGCGCCAACCGCTAGAATAAGTTGGAAATCATGATATTTGCGACGGTAGACCACCTTATCGGACACAGCTAGGAGGGAGTTCCGTGCCCACGAACCCGACGCCGACTCTGGAATCCGATGTCCGCATCTTTATCATCTCGCTGGTGTATGCCGCGGTCGGCATGGTGCTCTTGTATATCGGCTATAGGGTCTTCGATATGCTCACGCCCACCGATATGCAGAAGGCGATCTTCGAGCAAGGCAATCGCGCGGTCGCCATCATCGCGGGGGCGTTTATCCTCGGCCTGGCGATCATCATCGCGGCGGCGATTGCGGGTTAAGCGATGGCAAAGTCACTCAACTGCCCGAACTGCGGCGGCCCCATTGAGGTGCAGAGCGCCTACACGACTCTGGTGGTCTGCCCCTATTGCGGCGCCTCGCTCTACATTCATGACACCGGCGTCGATCTGACCGGCAAAACGGCCAAGCTGGCGCAGTATCCCTCGCGGCTGGCGCTGGGCGCGCACGGCCAGATCCGCGGGCGCGGCTTCCGCGTGC
>JAICKM010000004.1 GCA_025927935.1 Chloroflexia bacterium
CCGTGGGGTCCTTGGCATGCACGACGGCGATCACGCCGCGCAGATAGTTGCGCGCCGGGCTGACGATGCCGAAGTTATAGCGGGTGCTCGCCGTGAAGATGCTCTCGGCGGAGCCGTGCGCATCGACCATCGGCATCCGCGCGGCCTCGGCCACCGGGGCGGCGGCGGCGGTGAGCGCGGAGGTATAGGGACCGAGCAGAAAGGTGACGTGGTCCTCCGTCAGCAGTTTGCGGTAGAGCGGCGGCACCAGATCAGGCTGGGACTGGTCGTCGTAGTACTGCAACGCCACCCGATAGTGCTTATCCCCGACCCGGAAGCCCCCGGCGCGATTGATGGTGTCGATGGCGAACAGATACCCGTCGCGGGTGTATTCGCCCTCTTTCGCCAGCGGCCCGGTAATCGAAATGGTGGCGCCGAAGACAATGGGCGGTCCGCCGGCCTCGGCGGCGTGGCCCAGCGGCAACTCCGCCCCGTTGCAGGCCGCCAGCAGGAGGCAGAGTAGCGCCGGCAGCAGCGCGGCGATTCGTATCTGTCGTTTCACCGGCTCACTTCCCCTCCGGCACAAAGCGATACCCCACGCCCGGCTCCGTTTGCAGATAGCGCGGGTTCGCCGGTTCACGCTCTAACTTGCGGCGCAATCGGCCCATGTAGACGCGCAAATATTCGGCCTCATCATGGTACTCGCTGCCCCAGACGCGCTGCAACAGCAGGCGGTGCGAAAGCACCTTGTTCGGATGGGTGACCAGTTGTTCCAGCAAGGCAAACTCCGTTGGACTGAGATGGACGGCGATGCCGTCGCGGTAGACCGCGTGGGCGGCCAGATCGACTTCCACCGGCCCATAGCGCAGCACACCGGGCGCGGGCGGATGGGTCGCCCACCCACTGCGGCGCAACACCGCGCGGATGCGGGCGAGCAATTCCTCGACGCCGAAGGGCTTGCTCAGGTAGTCGTCCGCGCCTTGGTCGAGCGCGGCCACGCGGTCGCTCTCGGCGTCCAGCGCCGTCAGCACGATGATCGGCACGATGGACTGTTCGCGGACCCGGCGGCAGACTTCCAGGCCGTCGAGTCGGGGCATCATGATGTCGAGGATCAACAGGTCGGGGCTTTCGCGCTCCCAGAGTGCCAGCGCTTCCAGGCCGTTGGTCGCCTCCAGGACCTCGAATCCGCGCGCTTGCAAGTTGCGGCTGACGAAGTCCAGCAGCGCAGTCTCGTCCTCGGCGACCAGGATGCGGCGAGCGCGGAGGGGCATCGCTCAGCCTCCTTACCGGCCGGTCGCCACGAGGGAGCGGGGCGCGGTTGCGGGCGGCCGGCCGGCGGCGGGTAAGGTAAAGGTGATGGTGGTTCCGGCAGCCCCGCTCTCGGCCCAGATCGCGCCGTCGTGCGCCTCGACAAACGCCTTGCAAATCGCCAGCCCCAGCCCCGTCCCATCGGCGCGGCGCTGCTGCCCGCCCGGCGCTCGATAGAAGCGCTCGAACACATGGGCGATCTCCTCCGGCGCCAGGCCGGGGCCGTTGTCGCTGACCTGGATCAGCACGCCGGCATCCGCCGTCCGCCCGGCCACGTGGACCGCGCCGTTGCCGTAAATACGGGCATTCGCCAGCAGGTTGCGCAGGACGACTTCGATGCGCGGGCCGTCCACGGTGAGCGGCGGCAGGTCCGGCGCCAGATCGACGGTCAGGCCGGGGATCGGGGGGTGGAGCCGGGCGGTCACGCGGGCGATCAAGTCGGCGAGTTGCACCGGGGCGCGCGCCAGCGGCAGCAAGCCCGCCTCGTGGCGCGAGAGATCCAGCAAGTTCGTCACGAGTTGGGCCAGGCGATCGGCCTCAGCGCTGATCGTTTCGAGGAAATGGCGCTGGTCCACCGGCGCCCAGGTCACATCGTCCTGCAACAGCGTCGAGACGTGGCCTTTGATTGCGGCCAGCGGCGTGCGCACCTCGTGGCCCACCGCGGCCAGCAAGCTACTCTTGAAGCGGTCCATCTCCTGCTCATGGGTGATATCGCGCAGCAGCAGTCCACGACCGATGGCCGCATCGGTCTCATCGCGCACGGCAAAGAGCCGCACCTGGATCGTGCGGGCGGGGGGGCCGGGGATCTCGACCAGCCAGACGGGCACGGCGCCGGCTTCCACAGCCGCTCGCGCCCGGCGGTAGTCGGCGGGGTCGCCGGCCGCCCCGCTCAGCGCGGTATGGACGGTCTCGATATGCACGCCGGCCAGATCGCCCGCGCCCAGGCCGGCCAGCGCGCGCGCCCCCGGATTGGCATACAAGAGGGTGCCGTCGGCGGCGGCCAGCACCAGGCCGTCGCTCATGCTCGCCATGATCGCGGCCAGGGTTTGCTTCTCCTCCATCGTGCGACGATACAGCCGCTCGTTTTCGCGCGCCACTTCCCGCAGCCGCTCGTCGCTGCGCTCATACAGCACTGCGTGTTCCCAGGCCAGCGCGGCGTAGTTAGCGAATGTCAGCAAGAGATCGACTTCGCCCGCCGTGAAAGGCTCGGATCGCGTGCGGTGGACCAGCAGCACGACCTCGCCTGCGCGCGGGCTGACGATGGGGATGGCGAGGACGCTGCGAAACCCCTCGGCGTAGGAGAGTGGTGGAAAATCGCGGCCTAACCCGGCGATCATCTGCACCGGGCGCCCTTCGCGCAGCGCGCGCACCGCGGGCATACTGCTGTCGTCCGGCCGCAGATGAACCGCCCGATCATAATCAGGACTGCGCCCGGCGCTCGCCAGCACGCGCAAGTGGCCCGCGGCATCCGGCACCAGCACGACGGCGGCTTGCACGTCGATCAGCCGGCGTACCTCGCGGATGAGCGCATCCGCGACGGTCTGCGGATCGAGCGTGCTTACCACCACGGTGGAGGTTTCGAGCAGCGTGTGGAGTTCGGCCAGTTGGGTGGTGACATCACGCTCCAGCCGGGCCAGCGCGCGCGCCAGATCGCCGACCTCGTCCACGCGCGTGTTCAGCCCGGCGACCGGGCGGGGCGCCGGCAGACCGGGCGGCGGTAACGCCTGGTGCGCCCCCGCGAGGACGTGCAATGGCCGGATGACACGGCGGACCAGCACCATCCAGAACAGCAAGCCGCCCAGGCCGAAGAGGACCGTAGCCGCCGAGAGCCAGGCGATGAACGTGTCGACCACGGCGAGGGCGTCGCCCGCCGGTCGTTGCACGACCACGGCCCAGCCACTGTTGGGCACGGGAGCGGAGGTAAACAACCAATCCTGATTCTGCGGGCCGGGCGCCAGCCGGGTGGCGGATCGCCCGGCGAGGGCCTCCGCCGCGCCCGGCATCTCGGCCAGCACCGGCTGGAGCAATCGTGCCCGCTCCGGTGTGGCGATGAGTTGGCCCTGGTCGTCGATCATGCTGATCATGATCGGGTGGGCCTGCCGGTTTTGCTCGTCGACGACCGTGCGCAGCGGGGCACTCAGGTCGTCCAGCAACAGGTTGCTGGCGACCACCCCCGTGAGCCGCCCATCGGCGGCGCGCACCGGCACGGCGATGGTGACGACGGCGTTAAACGTGGTCAGATCGACCAGTCCGGCTTCGAGGATCGGCGCGCTGGCCTCGCGGGCACGCTGGAACACCGGCGCCTGCGCCAGGTCCAGGTCGTGCGTGCGCAGGTCCATGGGCACCGACACGCGCATAATTCCCGCCGTGTCGAGCCAGTAGACGCGATCCACGTCGCGCCGGGCGACCTTGAACGCGGCGAAGGCGGCGGCCATGGCGGGCAAGTCCACGGTGCGCACGGCGGGCAGGTCGCCCAGGTCGCGCAGCGAGTCGCGGGCATCGCGCAGGGCGTCGCCCGTCTCCAGCGCGATGGCCTGCGCGAGCGCGAGATCCGACGCCTGGACTTCAGCCCGCAGCCGATCTTGCACCCCGCCATTGACGGCCAGTCCGGTGCCTAGCACGACCGTGACAAAGATCAAGTAGACGCCAAGTAACTGCCGCAGCAGCGAGCGCTGCATGAATCGCCACATAGCACGCTTTCCGTATACTGCCAGGGTTGGCCGGGTGCGGCCGTTCAGTGTGTTGGTAGTGTACTACGATTCTGCCACGGTGTAAATCCAGGTGCGGCAGCCGTACTACCGCTCGCGGCGGAGATGCCTGTAGAGTGCGGAAAGCTCATTCGCCGGCGCAACAGCTTCATGCGGCAGCGCGATCATGGACGGGCAGCGTGCCGCCGAGCACCGCACGGCACGCTGCCCGCCCCTCTCTGGAGCCTCGTGGCCGGGTTATAATATGTCCGTCGTCACGTTGCTCATTCCTTCGCTGCGCCCGCCACGTCCTGTCGTGCCGGCCGGTAGGTCAGCACAATGACGCCGGACGGGAACGTCTGCGTATCGACCAGTTGCAACGGGGTCATGGCGCTCCCTTCGCGGAAAATGCGCTTACCGCTGCCTACGACCACCGGATGGACCATGAGCCGGTACTCGTCGATCAGGTTATGTTGCATGAGCGTCTGCACCAGGTCGGCGCTGCCGGCGACCAGGATGTCTTGCCCGGGCTGCTGCTTCAGCCGGGCGACTTCTTCCGCGACATTCCCCTTGATCACACTGGCGTTCCACGTAGGATCTTTCAGGGTGGTCGAAGCAACGAACTTGGGCATGCTGTTCATGCGGTCGGCAAAACCGAATTCGTCCGTCATGGAGGGCCAGGCGGCGGCAAACCCTTCATAGGTCACGCGACCGAGGAGCATCGCGTCGCTCGCGAACAGCTCATCGAATTTGTATTTGCCCATATCGTCATGCCAGAAGGGACCCTGCCACTCATTGGGCGCTTCCATGACGCCGTCCAGGGTCACGAACTCGGAAACAACGACTTTTCTCATGGTGAATCTCCTTTGTCCGCTAGCTCTTCTTCCCCTGTGTTCAGGGCGACTGAATTGCCGCCACGTAGCGCGCCGCCGAGCGGGCCACAGCCGCCTTGGCATCAACGGCAACGACCCGCTCCCACCAGGCGCCATAGATACGGTCGAACGCCCACGGTTCCACGGCCGCCACGACACGGTTCACCGCCGCGGCCGAGAGCGGGATGTAGTTGGGGAAGCTGTACATGAAACTCACGTAGCGCCGGTCCGATGCCACCATCAGAATATCACCCGTCAGCAGCGCGCCCCGCCCTTCGGCGCCCGCCGGCCAATGCAGGACGGTCCCGCCGGGGAAGTGCCCGCCGCAACGGATCAGCGTGAGGCCGCCCCACAGGCGCTGCTCCTCACCCTCCCAGAAGACGATGGCCGGGTCCGGCTGCATCACCCACTGGCGGTCGGCGGCGTGCAGATAGATCGGCGCGTCGAAAGCCTGGCTCCAACTGACCATGGACGCGTAGTAATGGGGGTGGGAGATGGCAATCGCCCGGATGCCGCCGAGGGCGCGTACCGCGTCGATGGTGGCTGCATCCAGCAGCGAGATACAGTCCCACAGAACGTTGCCATCCGGCGTCTGGACCAACAGTGCCCGCTGGCCGATGGCAAAGCCCGGCTCGGTGCCGATGCCGGTCAGGAACGGCTCCTCGGGTTGCACCTTGTTGTGATGATCCTGGCGCAATGCGGCGAGCGTGGTCCAGCGCTGGCCTTTCCAGCCGATATACTGGCGGTCGTCCTCGCAGATCGCACAGTGGGTCGGGGGTTGGTCGCCGGCCGCATGCTGCGTGCCGCAGGTCTCGCACATGTAGTTTTCCATTAGCGCCCTCCTCAGTGATGATCGCTGTAAACGGTCGAATACCCGGTTGCCGGTGTATTTTATCACAGCACGTTCCTCGCGCTGCTGATGGCGTTCTCGTTGTCAAGCCGCCAGTTCATACTCCGGTTCGACCAGTTCCATGGTCTCGTGCAGGTGGTTGATCCAACTGTGGTGGACCAGGAAGTGGAGCGCCACCGTCACCCGCCGGGGATCAGCGCCGGCCGGTTGGTGAACGTCCAGGGCATCGAAGACATAGCCTGTTCCCGGCGGATAGTCACGCTCGCCGATGCGCGTCAGGTTCCCTGATGCATCGTGGACGAACCGCCGGTCGCGCTCGACGCCCTGAACCGTCACCGCGCAGCCCCAGCCCCCGTGATCGTGCGGGTGCGTCTGTTGTCCGGGGCGCAGGATGATCGCCGCCAGCGACCAGTTATCGGCATCTTCGTATAGGACGCGCCGGTCGTAGCCGGATACCGCTCCCTCCTCGGCGCTGCCGTCGATGTGCCGGGCAACGATCTTGACTTCCTCCAACAGGCGGACCTGGAGCGCAGGCGATGCCGGGGAGAGCGGCCCAAGGGCATTAACCCTGGCGACGAATCTCGCTACCACCGCGCGCTCTTCCCATACCTGGGCGCTGCCGATTGCCGTACCCGCGCCGTAGACCTCGGTGATCTGATTCTCAAGCAGCATGGCAAGCCTCCTGTTGGGCGAACTCGATTACGGTTACGGTTTCGTTAGTGCGGTCCAGGTCCGCTTGACTCTCGCTCGGAGAGCCGGCGGGAACGTGCCGGAGCACAATGACGGCAACGATGGCCCCGGTGATCGCGACGACGGCGCTGATGCCCGCGGCGAGATGCAGACCCTGGACGAACGCGACACGGGCGCTGTCGAGCAGCGCAAGGCCGAGCGGGTCGGGCAGTTGCGCCGCGACGCCGACGGCACCGCCCAGCGTGTCCCGTGCCACCGCCGCGGCCCCCGCCGGGATACCGGCCGGCAGGCTGCCGGCCAGCGCGCTGCGGTATACGGCCGTGCCGACGCTGCCCAGGATCGCGATGCCGAGCGCTCCACCCAACTCCGAGCCGGTTTCCGCGATGCCCGAGGCCGCCCCGGCTCGCTCCGGCGGCACGCTGCCGACGATGAGTTCCGTGGTCAGCGCGAACAGCGGCGAGAGCGCCAGGGAGATGACGACGGACGCGGCCACGAGGAGGGGGAGGCCGGTGGATGCGCCGGCCAGCACGAGCAGGCCCAGCCCCAGAGCCGCCAGGGCCAGGCAGGCGCCGATCACGAATGCCGGGCGCACGCGGTGCATAACCCGCGGGGCCAGGTTGGAGCTGACGATAAACCCGATGGCCGAGGGCACCGACCACAGCCCCGCCTGGAAAGGCGATAGCCCGAGCACGAGCTGGAGATACTGCGCGACGAACAGGAAGTAGCCGACTACGACGAAGACGCCCAGCACGTTCGTCGCCAGCGCCGCGCTGAAGGCGGGAGTGCGCAGGAGGCGAATGTCAATCATGGGGTCCGCCAGGGACAGTTGCCGGCGCACAAACAGCCCACCGGCGGCCAGCCCGACAACGATAGACACCACCGGTAGTACCGCGATGCCGTTCTGGGCGATCTCCTTCAGGCCGTAGATCGCCGCCAGCACGGAGACCAGCGACATCCCGGCGCTACGCAAGTCCAGGCGGCCCGCCGCCGGATCGCGGAACTCCGGCAGCACGCGCGGGCCTAGCACGAGCAGCAACCCCATCACCGGCAGCGCCAGCAGGAACACAGACCCCCACCAGAAATGCTCCAGCAGCAGGCCGCCGAGCACCGGGCCGATGGCGCCGCCGGCCGAAAAGGCCGATATCCACACGCCGATAGCGACCGACCGTTGCCGCGGGTCGGTGAACATGTTGAAGATCAAGGACAGCGTCGACGGCGCCAGCGTCGCCCCGGCGATGCCCATGAGCGCGCGGCTAGCGATAAGCATCTCGGCGCTGACCGAAAACGCGGCGATGACCGAGGTGATGCTGAACACCGTGGCGCCGATCAGCAGGAGCTTGCGGCGGCCAATGCGATCACCGAGCGTGCCCATCGTGATCAGCGACCCGGCGACAAGAAAGCCGTAGATGTCGATGATCCACAGAAGCTGCGCGCTGCTGGGCTTGAGGGCCTCACTGAGGCGGGGCACCGCGAGGTGCAGCACGGTCAGGTCCATCGAGTAAAGCAGGCAGGCAAGGGTAAGCACGGCCAGTCCCACCCACTCGCGGATTGTCGCGCGGGGCGGGCACGCGGTGGTCGCCACCGCCCCTGTTCCATCAGCGATTGTCATAGCGCCTCCTTTGCGTGCGAACACGCAGACCGACAGGTCGGATATAAATGGCGGGGCGGCTCCCGCTCCACGTAGCGAACGTATTTCAGATACCGTATACATAGACTATCGGTCCCAGGCCCATAAATCCGGAAGCAAAATCAGCAGGGAATCAAGTAGATACTTCAAAATTAATTGTATCTATTTGCCTCTATGAAGTAGAATGAATTTGCGGTATAATAGAGAGTATGAAAAGTCGAAGTTACAACCAGTATTGTGGGCTGGCCTATGCTCTGGATATCGTGGGCGAGCGGTGGACGCTGCTGATCGTCCGCGAATTGATTGCCGGCCCGCGCCGCTTTAAGGACCTCACAGAGGGGCTTCCCGATATCAGCACCAATTTGCTCGCCGAGCGGCTCAGGAGTCTGGAGCAGCAAGGCATTCTTACGCGGCGTGTCCTTCCGCCGCCCGCCGGCTCGACGGTGTACGAACTCACCGCCGTGGGGCAGGCGCTGGAACCAGCGGTGCTGGAACTCGGCAAATGGGGAAGCCAATTTGTGCCGCCGTCGATGGACGGTGTCTATGTGCTGGGTTTGAATTCCTACGCGTTGACCCTCAAAACCTTTTTCCGGCCGGAGCAGGCACAGGGGCTAGATGAAACCTATGAGCTGCACATCGGCAATGAGGTCTTGCAGGTGCAGATTCAGGAAGGTGCGCTTCATGTGCAGCAGGGCGCAACGCTCAAACCTGCTGCGACGTTTCACACCGATATTGCGACGTATCTGGGCTTATTGCTGGGACAGATCCAGCCGGATGCGGCAATTGCGGAGGGCCTCATTCGGATCGAGGGTGATCCGGGCGCGTTAAGTCGCCTCCTGAATATGTGCGGGGTGCCTCGCGCTCGTTAAATCTGCTTTTCTGAATGGCCGCTGCCCTGGTTCCATAGTGTACAGATTGTCGAACGGAGCATATAGCTTACTTAGCGCGGCCCTTCCCGCCCGCCAATGCATATGCAGCCATGCGCCGTTTAGAGGTCGCGCGGATAGCGGCACTGAACACGACAAGGAGAATTTCTAATGGCTGATCAAGCACTGGGGACGAACGTAATCACGCAAATGGGCATTATCGTCCGGGACATCGAGGCGCGGGCGCGGGCGTGGTCCGATATTCTGGGCCTCCCCATGCCCAACATTGAAGTGACCGATACGGTTGACATTGCTCACACGGAATACGATGGAGAACGCTCTACCGCCCGAGCCAAGCTGGCGTTCTTCCATAGGGTCAAGTTGACGTTGAGCTGATCGAACCGATCGGCGAACCGAGCACCTGGAACGATCAGTTGCGGCAGCATGGCGATAGCTTGCACCACATCGCCTTTCAGGTTCAGGGCATGCAAGATAAGCTCGCGTACCTGGATAGTAAAGGCATGCGCCTGCTCCAGCGTGGCGATTACACCGGCGGGCGCTACGCGTATGTAGACGGCCAGGCACAGTTGGGTGCGATCCTTGAGCTTTTGGAGAACGATTAGTTTGGCTGAGCGCGGCGGCCCGCCTTAGCGGGCCCTCGTTGAACTTACGGGCATATTAAAGCCGCTAAACCTGCGTTGCCGGCCAAAGGCCGGCAACCGGCGTGCCGCGTTGATGCAGGTTTAGCTGTAGGGAGAAGGAACCAATGGCTAACGTTGCCCATGCGTCGTTACCGCTCCGTCCGTTCGGGCAAACGGGACTCCAGGTTACTTCGATCTGTCTTGGCTGCGCTCCGCTCAGCGATCTGCCGGACGTCTTCTATCCGGTCTCGGAAAAGCAGGCGTTCGATCTGCTACGGACCACCTTCCAAAGCCCGCTCCATTTCCTGGATACAGCGGCCGGGTATGGAGATGGCGAGAGTGAGCGGCGGATCGGCGTTGTGCTCAAAGAGTTGGGCGGCTTGCCGCCGGGCTATGTCCTGGAGACTAAAGCAGATCGCCACCAAAGCACCAACGATTTTAGCGGTGAGCAGACCCGGCGCTCGGTTGAACGGAGCCTGCAATTGCTGGGCCTTGATAGACTCGATATCGTGCATATCCACGATCCCGAATACGCGACAACCACTTTTGAGGAGATGATGGCGCCGGGCGGCGCCGTGGAGGTATTGCAGCGCTACAAGGAGCAGGGAGTCATCCGGGCTATCGGCATAGCAGGCGGACCCATCGAGCTGATGACACGCTTTGTAGAGACGGGCGCATTCGACGCCGTCCTGACCCACAACCGCTACACCTTGATCACCCGGTCGGCCGCTTCGCTGCTGGACATCGCGGCGCGGCGGGGTATGGCGGTGCTGAATGCCGCGGTGTATGGCGGCGGCATTCTGGCGAAAGGCCCTGACGCATGGAGCAAGTTCGCCTACCGCGAAGCCTCGCCGCCGCTTGTCGAGTCCGTGCGGCAGATGGACAAGATATGCCGGCGCTACAATGTGCCTCTTGCTGCCGCAGCCTTGCAGTTCTCGCTGCGTGACCCGCGTATTACCTCTACGGTCGTCGGGATGACGCGTGCCGAGCGCGTGGCGGAGACGGTGACCCTGGCGCAGCACCCGATTCCCGAGGAATTGTGGACGCAACTGGACGCGGTCGCGCGTCGCGCGGGAGTCCAGATGAGTTAACGATTTGCACTGATCACGATGATCATGAACCGTTTCCCCAGCCACTTCTTCTGGGGTACGGTGGCGGCATCGTTCCCGATTGGAGGCGCTATCATTTGGCCGGGCATCGAGAACAGTACCGGACGGTGGATCGGGTATGCGGGACGCCGGGCACAGGATCGAATGCTGGTGGCTGAGGTTCTTGCACGCTCGGTACTATGTGCAGCTCGGTACTATTTCCCTCAAGATTTCTCTCCGGGTCGGCAGGTAAGGCAGGTGATTCAGCTGGGGCCGGCACCCGACAGCAAAACAGCCCCGACACGGGGGTGTCAGGGCTGCCGGCTCGCCTACGCCAGGCTTATTTCAGGGGGTGGCCTATGGGGCTCGAACCCACAACCCCTTGATCCACAATCAAGTGCTCTGCCATTGAGCTAAGGCCACCATTGATGGGGGTTGGCCGCACCGGCGCGAGTGAGTAAGCCGAGTTCTGTTCTAGACGGTCATCTCTCTCGCGATCCTTGCGGACCACGGGCGCCGCGTCGCCTTGGCACCGGCTCTCGACTTTCGCCCGACTCAGCAAGCAGCCGACTTGTGCGGGCGGGCCGGAGATTGCTGCAGGGAGGATTGCCCTTTTCACTCCACGCCCCGAAGGCCGTGGTTTTGGTCTCTGTTGCTCTCGTCCGCCCCGGTTGCCCGGTTGGGACGCCAATCTGGACTGTCAGGCCCGGCGCGTGCCCCGGACCTTCCCCCGCTTACGCGAGGCACCCTGCTGTGCGCAGCTCGGACTTTCCTCTACCCCCGAAAGGGCAGCGACCATCCTACTCACACCGGCGCGTCCTCGCCCCACACGCGCCCCCATATTATACGGAAAGCCTCGCTTTCTGTCAAGGCGATTTGCCGATTGACAATGGCTTTTGGAACGTCGTCAGGCGGTTGGCGGTCAGACGCGCACCGTAGGGGCGGACCGGCGTGTCCACCCTGGTTGGGTGCCCCAATGCTCGACGTTGCAACAGCCATGGCTGATTGACATTCACCCAATAGAGTGCTATAAATATGGTACCTTGTTATTGCGACTAAATATAGGCGTGTGCGAGTTCGGTGGTGCGCACTGCCAAAATCCTCTCGTTTTCTAGATTAATAGATCTACTTGAGCGTGGTCCCGTATCCCTTGCTTAAGTCGAATCGGCACCAAGAAGCGATGCTACTTGGCTCGGTGCTTGGCCCACCAGCCGGTGGCCTGCATCCTGGGGAGTCATGAACCGCTGCGGCGCAAACCACGGCAAGGCGCCGGATAACTCAGCACTCAGCAGCTAATCGCACCCGGTGGACCTGTTGTTTTAGCTGACGCTCTCGTTTACAGGAGGGATTATCATGCCGCGCGGCCTTGCCTTCGTTCTTGCCTTGTTCGCTACACTCATCTTGGTCGGCTGTGGCACTGATACCCCGCCGCAGACCGCGGTTGTGATTGTTGTCACTGCGACGCCGGGGGTGCAAAATGCCTCCACCGCGATCCCGCCGACACCAGTGCTCACCAACACCACCGTGCTAGCCAGCGCGCCGCCGGATGCGGGGGCTACCGAGCAGGCGTTCGTCGCGGCGACGCAAACCCAGGTGGCTGACGCAGTCGCAGTCCCGGCGACCGCTACCGAAGAAGTGCCGCCGACGGTGGTGTTGCCCAGCTTCGGCGGCACGATGGACTTGAACGACTGGCGCATATCGCTGGCGAAAATGGAGACGCGCTCCCGGCTGGTCTACGACGCCACCGGCCACGCCTACCGACCGAGCGGCCAGTACATCTTGCTGTGGGTAGATGCGCGCAACCTGGCGAACGAGTCCCGCACGCTGCAAGACACCCTAATCTGGCTGCTCACGGATGATCACAAGGCCGACTATCGAGAGATGTGGAGCAACACCGACGGTACGACCCAAGAGAATGTGGCCCAGGCGATCTCGCAGGAGGGGCGCGATCCGCTCTACGCCAACGTGACTCCGCGTGGCGTCACGCACACCCTGCTGATCTTCGACGTGGCTGCTGATGCCCGCCCGCTCTGGTTCTGGGTGGCTTCGCAGGCAGAGGACCCGCCCATTGCCCATGCATTTGACCTGCGGCAGCAGTAGGGTCGCTGACGCTGCTGACACGCAAGCCTCCTCATAGAACGCCTTATATCAAGGAGTTGCTGTTGTATGGTGGACCTGTTTACCCTCCCCGGCGGCTGTTCTCTGCCGGTGTGCTTGGGCCAACTGGGGCGGCCTCGCTTCCAGGTCTAATCATACCCGAACTAGCGTTCTATCACAAGAAAGCGTCACCCATTTTATATCTACAGTGTGCCGCATTTGCAGGGCGTTGGTAGCGCGACCCTCACGGTGATCATAACGCGGGCGCTGACCGGTGGGTTTAATCTGATACTGGGCGCGAGCGGAACCAAAGGCAAGATTACAGTCACGTGGGTCCGCGGCGGGGAACCGAAAACCAAAGTGTGTCCGCAATGCGCCGAGGAAGTCAAAGCCGCCGCCAAGGTCTATCGCTTCTGCCAGTACCAGTTTGAATCGTAAGGAAGCGTCCGAGCTGGATGCACACGAGCCGCCTGGTAATGCGGTTCCCTATCGAAAGTAAATGCTACTTGACGTGTGCTGACTCAGCAGTTAAGATGCGTGCGAAGAGAGGCCAATGACACAAGGAGTAGGAACCCCACCCTTTACTCAGGGGTTCATTAGCACCTTCGAACTTGATGATCACTTTTCCCGTCATGCTGCAGAGCTTGGGCTGTCGACTAAAGCCGCGTACCTTGCTCAAGCCGATCGGTTCTTAGGCGGACCAATCGGCCCGAATACCCAGCAATGTCGAAGGCCCCGAGGACGTTATACAAATGACAAAGTGCGTTGGAACTCAGTAACAGGAGAGTTCGGTATCCAACGAGCCGATGGTTTTATCAGAACGTATTATTGGCTGGACTTGCGCGGCTACCGCCATAGGTTCCCAACGGATCAAGATTATTTTCAAGAACAATGTAGGAAAACATGATGTATACATGTCCCGTATGCGGTTACGACAAACTTAATTACCCTTATACAGAGGATGGCACAATTTGCCCTTCCTGTGGTACTGAGTTTGGGTACGACGATTTCTTAAATAGCCATGCGGAGCTACGCCAACACTGGATCGCGCAGGGTGCCCAATGGTGGAGCCCGAATAGACCAAGACCCCCGTATTGGTCTCCAATAGAACAACTGCGTAACATAAGCTACGAAGTTACCGATAGTGATCGTGCGGCAATTGCACAACGCATTGATATAAGCTTTAGCAAACTTGAAATATCCACCAATAATTCTATTGTATCGGAACCAAGGGCGCACAACTCTAATATCCTAGCGATATCCGGTGTAGATGTTTTTCGGCATGTCGCCAGTCTATTCACTAACAATGAAACAACTCAGTCACACCTTGTGAGGACATAGATATGCCACATTTGTTACTTTTTGCGCCTTGTGCAAAAGCGATCATTGATCGCGAAGACGCCTCGATATCAATGATCTCTATTCTGAGTGGTGTCCGTGTCTCTCCAATTGAGCAGGAGGAACTCCCCAACGATGCAGTCGTGCCCATGATATGGGTAGCAGTCTCTATTTGGGAACGTGAGCCCGATGATGAAAACAAGACTTTCGAGCAACGGTTTCAAGTTATACAACCAGACGAAGAGGTACAGGCGGAGGCCACAACGGCTTTTACCTTGCCCCGGCGGACCCACCAGAATTTAGTGAATGCGACCGCATTCCCAGTGGGGCAGACGGGAATCTACCAGTTACGCCTGTCTGTGCGCGAGGTCGGGACCGAACAGGATTGGATTAGAGTTGCTGATTATCCAATGGAAGTAGTTTACGAAAGTGCCCAAACCGAACAGCAAACGGGTTTGGAGCGCCCTTGACGTGGCGGCCCAGATCGCGTAGACTCTAGATCGGGTTGACCCCTTATATGACCCCTGACGGGCGGTTGACCCCTTATCCGACAAGCGAATATACGCACTAGAGTTCCAGTGTTTAGATAGCGGGGTGTAGCTCAGCCCGGTGGAGCGCCTGCTTTGGGAGCAGGAGGTCATGGGTTCGAATCCCGTCACCCCGACCCTTTTCCCTGGAATGCGCCGGCACCCGCGGGGGTAACTCAATTGGCAGAGTGTCTGCCTTCCAAGCAGGATGTTGCGGGTTCGAGCCCCGTCCCCCGCTCCCTTTGTTGCGCGCCGGCTACAGCCGGCGCGCTGCCGTATGTGCCCGCGCGGATTGCGCTTCCCTCATTGCTGTTGCCCGCCGTCTCCCGCGCCGTGGAGCGGGCCGGCCGCTTTGCCGGCGGCGCGGTTGCGACGGCGCACCGCGTCCGGTATAATTAGGCCGGATAACCCCCTGCGGGCCCATAGCTCAATGGCAGAGCACGCGACTCATAATCGCTTGGTTGAAGGTTCGAATCCTTCTGGGCCCACCATGAAGAATCGGTTTACTCCCCTGACCCGGCTGCTGGCGGGCATCTTGCTGCTCGGCAGCCTGGCTTGCGACTCGACTCCGCCCACGCTTACGCCGGTGGTGTTGCCCACGGCGGTCGCCCCGCGCGTCGAAACGGTGACGCCGCCCCCGGAGCCGACCGCCACGCCGGTCGTTCCCTCGGCGGCCCAGCAAGCCCACGTCGCGACTCTACTTGGCGCGTGGGCGGTGGGCGATCCCGCCCCGGCGGCGAATGTCCCGCACGACCCGCTGAACGCGACGGCGGACGGCGCCTGGACCGCCGCGACCTTGCAGCGCGCGCCGGTGCTGACCCCGACCGCCAGCGTGCATATCGAGCCGGCGATTCTGCTCAGCGACCGGGCCGGGCAGCCGCAGCGGGCCTTGTTTGCCGTGGTCAGCGGGGCCGATCTGCTGGTGCCCGACGCGGTGGTGTGGGCGGAGCATGGCGCCGCAGCCGCGGTGATGTTTACCTGGCAGGTGAATGGGCAACCGGCGCCGTTGCGGCCCTTCGTGTTGCTCGATGCCCAGGGCGCGCGGCAGGGCGCGGTGCTAACCACGTATGCCACGGCGGATGCGCCGGTCTGGGCGCCGGGCGGGGCACTGCTGGCGTATATTGACTCGAACAGCAATCCGGCGCGGCTGGCTATCGCCGACGATCAGGGGCACCCGCGAGTGAGCGGCCCGGCGACGCACTACGAGTGCGCGCGCTGCTGGCCGGATATCCAGTGGGCGCCCACAGGGACCCGCCTGGCCTATGCCACGCCCGTGCCGCTCCCTGATGCCCCGGCGGGCGCCAGTCCGCGGGCCTATCTCACCTGGCGGTTGCTCGTGCTCGACGGAGCGGCGGCCAGCGTGCTGTTTGACCAACAAGGGGATGCGGTCGAAGAGGCCCATGTGCTCGGCTGGCTCGACGCAGGGCGCGCCCAGGTCGTGCTGCGCCGCGCCCTGGTCCCCGCCGGCCAGATCACCGGGCAAGCGGGGCGCTGGAGCGACACCGCGTATGTGCTGCAAGTCGATCCCCTGCCCGCCCGCCTGACGCCCGCCGGATCCTGATCGCCGTCAGACCGGCACCGTCTCGGTGGCCTCCTCGCGCAGGGCCGGGTGCCCAGCGTCCATCTCGCCCTCCGCGAGGAGCACATAGATGGTCGCCGGCTCCTCCCGCCCGCGCACGGCATGGGTTAGCGGACCCTGGACAACCCACGGTCCTGTTGTGGCCCCGCTGACGGCATCGCGCTGCATCAGTTCATACGTGCGCGCGGTGATGAGGACTTCACCGGCGGCGGCCAGCCCCACCAGGCGCGACCCCAGGTTAACCGTATCGCCCGTGACGGTGAACGAGAGCTGCTTCTCGGAGCCGATGTTGCCGGTGACGGCCAGCCCCGTCGCCACGGCGGCCCCGATCACGATGGGCGGGTGGCCCGCCGGCCGGCGCGCGTTGTTTAGCGCAAACAGGCCCGCGCGGATCTCCTGCGCGGCGCGCACCGCGTCCAGCGCGTGATTCGGATCGGGCAGCGGCGCCCCAAAAACGGCCAGCACGCCGTCGCCGAGGAACTTGTCGATGCTGCCGTTGTGCTTGAACACGGCGCTGGTCACGACATCCATGTAGGCGTTCAGCATTTCGACCACATCCTCGGCGTCCATCTGTTCCGATTGGCGCGTGAAGCCACGGATGTCGGTGAACAGCACGCTGATCTCCCCGCGCGTCAGCAGGCGCTGGTTGAGGTTGGCCCCGCGCGGCGTACGGAAGATGGCGCTACCGGGCGGCCCCTGTGCCCGGTCGGAGGTGGCAATGGCTCGCGCCACGGCAGGGGAGAAGTAGCGCTCTAGTTCCTGCAAGTGTTGCAGCCGGGTGATCGTGCGCGAGGCGCGGGCGACAATGCCGATGAGCACCAGGTAGAACCCGCCCAGACCCACCGTGATCCCTTGCCAGGCCGTGGCTTTCGCATCCTGGATCTGCACGATGAGATCGTCGATCTGTTCATAGACCTCAAACACGCCGAGCACCTGGAAACTGCCCCGCGCGACCACCGGCACATATAGCTCCAGCAGCTTGCTCTCGTCCTGGCGCTCCTCGCGATTCTCAACTTTGCCCAGGCTACTGATATCGGCCAGCACCTCACCGGCCAGCGCGCGTTGTAGATCGGCATTTTCCGGGTGGTGTGCGCCGATCTGCCGGGGGCCGGTCGCCGCCCGGTCGCGGTCGGTCCAGACGACGGTGCTGTCGGGACTCCAGACTTTAACGAGATAGATCGGCTGCCCGGCGAGCATCTGGATCACGTGGGCATCCCACCACGCAAAGTCGGTGGGGGTATTATGGAGGGTCGCGAATGCGGCGGGTGTCAGGTCGGCCAGGGCCGGTTTGCCGGGGGCGATGGGGGTATCGGCGCCGGAGCGGATGAGGTCGGCCAGCCGGTCGCGGGCGCGGTCGACGGCGACTTGCTCAATAATATTCCCGACGAGGGTGGCGAGACCTAGCCCGATCAGGAGCACGCCGATGAGGCTGGTCAGCGAGAAGAGCTGGAGCAGAGTTAGACGAGTGAGAATCTTCACGTTGGCGTCCGTGGTGTGTGCTATGTGTGAGATGGGACGTAGGGATGCACCGGAGAAAGCAGCCAACACCACCGGTCGTCGCCCAGTGCCTGCATCTTAGCATTGTCGTGGCGAGGAGTCAAGGCTGACCTCGCTTTGCCTGGTATACGCGCAATCTGGGCGGATAGATTGCAGGTAGTAACCGGATTGTGCTAAGATAGGGCGTATGAAGACTCCCATTTTCATCCGCCGGTGGCGGGTCCCGGCCCTGCTGGTGCTGCTGGCATTGCCGGTCTTGCTGGCGCTGGGGCCATCCCGGCAGGCCGGCGCCGATCCCTTTGTCGATCCGGCTTTCCAGGCGGTCTGGGAGCGGAACGACGGGCCGGTGGCCGGGGGCGCGGTGGCGCGCTCGTGGACCTGGGGGCCGGCGCCCGGCGCAGCCAAGCGCGAAGCGTATGCCGAGGGGCAGGGGGGGGTGCGGCTCGTCCAGTATTTCGATAAAGGGCGCATGGAGATCAACAATCCCACGGCGGATCCCGCCTCGCCGTTTTATGTGACCAGTGGGCTGCTGACGGTCGAACTGATCAGCGGCCGGATGCAGACCGGCAACAACCAGTTCGAGATCCATGCCCCGGTACTGATCCCGCTGGCCGGCGACCGCGACGACGCCAACGCCCCGACCTACGCGGCCTTCCGCGCCGTCAGTAGCGTCCCCGGCGCCGACCACCCGGCCCCTGATAATACGGGCCGTGCCGTCATCGCGCGCATCGACCGGGATGGCAACGTCACGCCCGAACCGGACACCCGCCCGCCCGCGCAGGTACTCAATGCCTATTATGAGCCGTTGACCCATCATAATGTGGCCGATGTGTTCTGGCGTTTCCTCGGTTCATCGGGGCCAATCCAAGCGGGCGGGCAGGCCACGCAAGGCCCGTTGTTCGCGCCCTGGTTCGCGGTCAGCGGGCTACCGATCAGCGAGGCGTACTGGGCCACGGTTAAGATCGCCGGCAAACCGGCCGATGTGCTGATCCAGGCGTTTGAGCGCCGGGTGCTCACCTATGTGCCTAGCCAGCCGCAGGATTGGCAGGTGGAAATGGGCAATATTGGGCTGCACTACTTTGAATGGCGCTACGGCGGTGGCCCTGTGCCGCAGCCCGGTGTGTCCCCGCCCGCCGGCCCGCCGGCCCTGGCGCAAATGGCAATTACCGGCATTGTCGTCGGCAAGAGCGGCCTCGATCTGAACGAGCAGACGGTGACACTGGAGAACCGTGGCGCCGCGTCCGTACTCATGACCGGCTGGCGGCTGGTCAGCCCGAAGAACGATCACGTCGATATTTACACCTTTCCGCAGGACTTTACGCTGCCCGCCGGAGCGCAGGTGGCGGTCCATGCCGGGCAAGGCTTCGACGGCAACGGCAACCTGTATATGCGCCGGGTGACGTGGTTGTTCGATGCTACCGGCTTCGACGGCGTGATCTTGTACGACAACGTGGGTCGCGAAGTGACGCGGTACTTCTTGCAGCAGGGCGCTGTACCGACGGCCCCGGCTCCGGCGGCCTCCCCACAGCCCACGGAGGAGCCACCCGCGGACGCAACCGACACGCCGGAACCGACGGATACGCCGGAGGCCGGCGACACCACCGCGACCCCTACACCGGAATCCGATAACGACACGCCCACCGTGACGGTCACGCCCGGCACGCCCACCGTCACCGCCACTCCCGGCACGCGAACAGCCACCGCAACGGCCACCAAGACACCGTAACCGGCTAACATGGCGCCGGATTGAAAACAGGGTCGTATGCTCCGGCATACGGCCCTGTTTCTTCGGCGCTTATGCGATTGTCGCCGCGCGTCTAGACTTCCTCTTCTTCGGGATCGTAGTCTTCCTCGTCCTCCAGGTCTTCGTCGTCCTCGTCGTCGTCGAAGTCCTCGTCGTCGTCGAAGTCCTCGTCGTCGTCGAAGTCCTCGTCGTCCAACTCGTCTTCGTCCTCTAATTCGTCGTCGTCTTCCAAATCCGGATCGCGTAGCGTGATTCGGTTTACCATTGCAGATACACTCCTTCGAGTCGATTAATGCGGTGGCGCCTTGGCGGCCGCACCACTCGCTGTTTATGGCCGGCGGGGTGCGTGGCGTATGCAACCACGTCCGGTGCCCGGTCGCCGGTATTACTAACTATCTACCGCCCGGTTGGTTATTAGGTGGGCCAATCGAATAGGCAAATTGATCGTACTCCGCTTTCCAACCCTGGATCATGGCGCTGAGGGTGCGCGCGTACCCCGCCGGGTCGGTCGTACCGCCGGGGCGATAGCGGGGCAGGACGGTACTCAGCGTGGTCAAGCCCTGGCTGCCGTACATCCCCGCGATCACCCGAATCCAGTCCAGCAAGCCCTGCTGCCAGCTAGGATAGGCTTGCACGCCGCCGGCGCCGCTGCCGTCTCCGGCGATCTCGCCCCAGTTGTGGTTGTTGGCCTTGGCCGGGTTTGCGTAGCCCGTTCCCGCGCGGCTGATCTGCACAAAGAACGCCAGCGCGACGGCCGGATTCACCCCGTTGGTGACACAGATGTCGTACAGCGCATCGGCGTCGGGGCGGGCCGGGCTGTTGTACTGTTGCAGAACCGCCGCAAACTGGCCCCGGCTCATCGTCGGCTGGTCCTTGATCGAGAAATCGACAAAGCCGCCCGCGCTGCCGCCGCCGCCCGCGGGCATGTCCTTCCACTGGCTGATGCGGGTAATGGTCTGCTGGATGTAGACCGCGGTGTTGTTCTCAAACGACGGCGCGTACTTGGGCACGACGCTACGCACGGTCGTGCGGCCCTCGCCTTTATATACTTCGCTGAGCAGGTTTTCGCACCAGTCGGCCAGGCTGTCGAGCCAGCTCCGGTAGATGGCGAAGGGCCCCCACTGCGTATTCAGGGTGCCTGTCGTGCGCTCCGCCTTGCGCGCGCGGCGCATATTGCCCCAGCTTTGCGTCTGCACGGCCACGCCCGCCGTGCCTTTGCTCGACTCCTTCACAAAAAAGGCCAGTGCCACCGCGGGGTTGACTCGGTATTGCATGCAGAGATCATAGTAGCGGTCCGCGTCGTCGGTGATCGGGCTGCGCGGGGTGGCGGCCAGCGTGTCGTGGAAAAGCTGCCGGCTGATCGTCGGCGGCCCCTCGATGTAGTAGTCCACGTAGCCCGCGCTGTCCAGGCGCCCCTTGACCAGATTCATGAAGCGCGTCCAGTCCCACAGGTCGTTGGGATCCTGGTGCTGGGGATGGCGGGTGAGTTCGCGATGGCCCAGGATGTTGTTGCGGTCGGCGGGGATGCCGTAAGCCTGGACCCAGGCGGCCGTCCAGTCCGCGGCGGCCTCATACTGCGCGTCGGTGAAGGGATCGGTGCCGGTGTTCTCCATCTCGAACTGGAGCGCAGGCCAGTTCTCGTTGCGCGCCCAGCGGTCGCCCATGCGCGGGGGCCGGATCTCGTACTGGGGATCGACGGCGCAGGCCCAGCAAGCGTTCTCGTCCTTGACCAACTGGTAACGATTGCCGCTGCGGCTGACGTACTTGTGCGCCGAGACCTGGCCCCTGGTCGTGAGCCAGGGGATATCGCTGGACTCGATCCCGGCACTGTGGTGGGCAACGATGAACAGGATGTCCCGAGGTCGCTCGACCCCAACTTTGCTCAAATAGTTTTGGTCGAAGTAGAACTGCGAGGGGACCCACTGATCAGCCAAGTACTCCCTCCTGGTGAGGGGAAACTAGGAAGCTCCCCGTTGGAACACTCCGGCACCCGACCTCGTTCCCTGCGGGCGGCCATGCGCCTCGTTCTTAAGTATATACGACAAATCAGGCTAATACAATAGGGGCCGCCGGGCGGTTCCCATTCGCCTGGCGGCCCGCCTATTCGGCGGGCGTAGCCGGTTTGGGGGCCAGCGGCAGCCCGGCGGCTTGCCAGGCGGCCCAGCCGCCGGCCAGCGCGCGGGCGCGCGGCCAACCGGCCCGCCGGAGACTGCGCGCCACACGGGCGCTGGTGGCTTCGTCCCGTCAGGCACAAAAGGCGACGAGCCAGGCGTCGTGCGGTAGATGGAGCGCCGTGGCGGCGGCGGCCGGCTGCTCCGGGTCGAGTCGCAACGCGCCCGCTGCGGTACTATCGTCGAGGGCGTAGGTCCGCTCAGTGCGCGCATCGAGCACGATGAGCGGTGCGCCCGCGGCTTGCAGCGCCTGTACTTCCGGGATGGTAATGCGTTCGGCATCCACACTGGCCTCGCCGGGGATGGCGGCCTGGCCGTTGGCGGGCCGCGGGGCGGCGGGCGCCGGGCGCGCGGCAGGCGGGCGGGGCATAAAGGCGATGGGCACTCCGTCGAGCGTCTCGGCGCGCGCCCCGTTCTCCACGGGCAAGGGCGCGGCGGGGCTTTCCACCGCCTGCGCCACCGGGAGAGGCGCATCCTCGCCGGGACCGGCAGCGGGCGGCGAGCGTTCGGGGAAGCGCCGACTCAGCAGCATCAACGAGCCGCCGTGCAGCGCCACCGACAGGAGCACCACCAGGCAGCACACGGCAAATAACTGGTCGCTGCCGGGCAGCCCGCCAAATACGGGCAGCAACACCAGTAGGAGGGTGCTCAGCCCGCGCGGGCCGAACCAGGCAATAAGCAGGCGCCCGCGCTGCTTCAAGTGGCTGCCGGCGAGGGAAGTCAGGAACGCGACCGGCCGGATCGCCAGCACCACCACGGCGAACAGCAACGTCAGCGGGCTGAGAATGGTGAAGCCGCTCCAAATCAGCGAACTGCCGAAAAGCACGAAGGTGAATAGCAGCGCCAGTTCGGAGGTCGTCTCGCCGTATTCCAGAAAGCAGTCGCACAGTTCAATGTCGAGGGCCGCGATGGTCAGCCCGGCGGCGAACACGGCCAGGAAGCCGCTGCCGTGGACCGCTTCGGCGGCGGCAAAGGCGGCAAACGCCACGCCCAGCGAGTAGAGCGACTCGTAGTCGCGGCGCACGCCCAACCGGCGGCGGATGAGGTCCAGAGTGGCGACAGCCACGAGGCCGACCGCGACGCCGGCGCCCGGCCCCAGCAGAAAGAGGTTGAGCGCCAGATGGCCCCAATCGGGCGGCCCGCCGCCGGGGGCGGCGAAGGCCATCGCCACCAGGACGACCGGCAGCAGCACCACGTCGTTGAGGCCGCTCTCCAGCCGCAACGCCTGGCGGACGGCACTCGACAGGTCGCGTCGCCGCACCAGGCCGCGCAACAGCACCGGATCGGTGGACGCGAGTGCCGCGCCGATGATGGCCGCCAGGGCCGGCGGCAGCCCCAGGATGCCCCACGCCGCCAGCGCCACGAGCGCGGCCGACAAGAGCGTGCCCGGCCCCAGCACGCGCAGCGCCAGGCGCACCTGCCGGCGCACTTCCCGGATATCGAGGGTGAGCGCGTCGGTGAACAGGACCAGCGCCAGGCTGAGAGTCGCCACTACGCGCAACGCCGGCGACTCCAAGGTAATGTTCAGCAACCCCAGCCCGGCCGGTCCCAGGACCGCGCCCAGGGCCAGAAACACCGCCACCTGCGGTACGTTGCTGCGTTCCACCAGGCCCGAGGCCAGCGCCGCGACCACGATGACCAGGCCCACCAGGGCCAAGATCGCGACAAATGCCTCCTGGTTAAAGCCTTCCATCCCGTATTATCCGCCTCTCTTCCTGAACGGGGCCACAGCTCGCCCTCTCTATTATAGAGAGCTTTCCTGGAGATACGGTAATTGCTGTTACACGCGACCGGGCGCAGTCACTCGCGCACCGCGACTCCGTGCCCGCCTGGCTGACCGCCAATCGGCAAAAGATAGCGGCGCGGGCCGGTTTGAAACCGGTCGCTGCAACGCAAGATCGTGACAGGCCGCCTACTAACGAGGTTCGTCCGCTGCCGGCTGCGGAACGCGGGCGGCGGCGACGCCGCGGGCTTTGTCGTCATCGATGCGCACCGCGACCACCGTACCCTCGGCGGTGATGCGGTCGCCCGCCTGCACGGTGCAGGCGACGTGGGTTTTGCGCCCCTGGACCTCGGTGACATGCGCCCGCAAGACGATCTCCTGGTCCAGCGGGGTGGGGTGCAGGTAACGTACCTGTAGCGATCCGGTGACATAGCTGATGCTGGGCGCGGAGCCGTGCGGGCGGCCTGCCGCCTTATAGGCGGCGGCAATCGCCGTCCAGATCGAGTGGCAATCGATCAGCGAGGCCACCAAGCCGCCATACATAACGTTGGGGAAGCCGGCGTTGTATTTGAGATCGGGCTGGAAGCGGCAGAAGACGGTTTCGCCGTCGCTGTCCCAGTAACTCTTGATGTGCAGGCCATAGGGGTTCGCGGGTCCGCAGCCATAGCAGGTGGCCTCCGGCCATGCGTCCTGTAATGCTTGTCCGCTGGTGTACTCAGTCATATGCTCCTGGTCCTTGTCCTCCGTGATATGGTGTGCGCTGATCCTGTACGGACACCCCTTGCTAACGGGGCCCTCGCGAAGGGTTAGCGGCCCGCAAGATTCGCGCCAGTGGTCGTGATCTGCCGGCGGGCGCGGTGCCCGCTTGACATCCGCTGCATCCAGTCCTTATACTATGGTGGTATTATGGCGCAGCATATCACCATCCCGTGCTGCCGATTATGATTTGGTCGAATTTTCCTCCGTTTCAGCCAAGGACCTACTATGTGCGCGCTCTCGGAATCCGGCGATCATCCGTCTAAGGCAGGGCGATCCGCTTACCCTTTGCCTTCCACCGCGGCCTTCGCCACTATGGACAGCGACCTGGATCTGGACACGATCACCGATGCTATTGATGCCGGCCGCCCGCTGCCGGAGATTCTCGATCTGGTGTTGGATCGCGCCTACCTATTGCTGGATGCCGCTGAAACGTATATTTTGCTGCGCGAGGGCGATCTACTGATCGGTTGCGCGCAACGGGGGTTGCCGGTTGCGGCAGCCGACATCCGGATTCCGGTGGGCGAGAGCATCGAAGGCCAGGTGGCCGCCCGCCGCCGGCCGTTAGTTATGGCCGATCCGTTCCATGATCCGAGGTTTCGCAATATCCCCCAACGATCCGAACCTATTGCGGCGATTATCGCTCTGCCCTTACAGGCGCGCGGCAATGTGCTGGGCGTGTTGAGCGCCGCCACAACTACCCCCACCGATTTCGCTGATACCCTGGTGCTGATGCTGGTGCTGGCCGATCTGGCGAGCCTGGCAATCGAAAGCAGCCGCAGCACAGCGCGGGAAGCGCGCCAAACGCGCCTGGTGGACCTGCTACGCTATGTGTCGAATGTCGACTTCGAGTCGGATCTTAAAGCTACGCTGGGGCCGGTCGCTGACCGGGTTAGCGAGGTGATGGGCAGCGAAAAGGTGGACATCATCTTTCTGGATCCTGAGCGCAACGCATTTGTGTCGCTGGGTGTCAGCCAGACGCCCCTAGGACACAAGCAAAAGGAACTCGGACTCGATATTGTCCCCGCCTCGGCCTCGAGTCTGCTGGCGCATGTCTACCATACCGGGGAATCGGTGCTGGTGCCCGACTCGTTGCACGACGACCGCGTCTACCGGCCGTTTATCGAGCAAATGGGTATCCGCAGCCTCATGGATAGTCCCGTCGAGGTAGGTGGGGAGCGCCGGGCGATCCTTTCGTCCACCAGTTCCCAACCGGACGCTTTCAACGAGAGCGACCTGGCCGTGCATGACCTGATCGCCCGGCGCTTGAGCCTCGCGTTGCAGCATCTGGAGTTGACCGAGGACTTGAGCCGCCTGGAAGCTGAAAGGCTGGCCCGGCTGGAGCGTGATAACCAGTTGGACTTGCTGGCCCATGATGTTCGCAACCCGCTGGCCGCGATCAAGGGCTATGCGCAACTGGCCGCCCGCCGGATGCGTACCGGCGATGTGGCCTATGTGGAGCGCGCGCTGCAACTGATTAACGAGCGGTCCGACCAGCTTGATCGCATGATGAACGAAATGCTTGACGTGACGCGCATGGCTGCCGGGACTTTCAGTATTCAGCGCCGGGAGTTGGATCTGGTGGCGCTGTTGCGCGACGAGATCGAGGCGGCGCGCGTCACCACCAGCCGGCACCAGATCCGCCTGGACGCGCCCGCGGAACTGCCCGTCTGGGGCGACCAGTTGCGCCTGGCCGAGGTCGTGCAGAATCTGCTGTCCAACGCGATCCGCTATTCACCGCAGGGCGGGCCGATCCAGGTGGATGTGCGCTTGGTCGAGGGCGCCGCGCAGGTCAGCGTATGCGATGCCGGCATGGGCATCGCGCCGGAGGACCTGCCGCGCGTCTTTGAGCGGTCCTACCGCGGGCGCGGGGAGCAGATCAGCGGCGGGCACGGCCTCGGCCTCTACATCAGCCGCGAGATCGTGCGCCTGCACGGCGGGCGTATCTGGGTCGAGTCAGCCACCGGGCAGGGCGCCTGCTTCCACGTGGTGTTGCCCCTGGGCGGCCCTGCTCAGTAGCCGGTCCGGTTATCCGGTTATGCTGACGACCGGGCCGGTTTCAAACCGGCCCCTACATAGACACCAGTTTTAGGCGGGCCGGCGAGAGGTTCCGCCGCCCTTGATCCTCCCTCATAATGCATGGCTCTTTTCTTGCTCGATAGACCAGGCCGGACTCAGCTATGGGTGGCCGGCCGGATGATTTTCGCCAAGCAAGTGGAGGAGTAGTATATGGACGACAGTATTCGCGCCGAATACCAACGCCGGCTCAATGTCGGGGACCGAGAAGGCGCTTTAGCTTATCTGCGCATGTTGCGGACTCAGACAGACGACGCCACGGAGCGTGATGCGTATACGCGGGCCATCGATTCGATTGAGAACGGCGGCGACGGCTCCGATATGGCGGCCTCCTCCGTCAGCACCGCCGATAGTGGGGAGTCCTATGGCGGGGCCGCGGGTCCGTTCGGCGACAATCCCGACGAGTGGGCGGCCACCCACCAGCCGCGCCACGACAGCGGCACGACGGCGCAAGCCCCGGCCGAGGCGCCCGCCTCGCCGCCCGTCTGGGCCGGCCCTTCGACCCCGCCCGCGCCGGCGCCCGCCCCTGCGCCGGAGCATCATGGGCCGAGCGATCCCATTAGCGAGGCCATCGGCGGGTTGCAGCGGGGCATCCATGATCGCCTGACCGGCCAGCACCACGACGAACCAGCCCAGGCGCAGGCGCCCGCGCCCCCCCCGGCCCCCGCGCCGGAGCATCATGGGCCGAGCGACCCGATCAGCGAAGCCATCGGCGGGCTGCAACGGGGTATCCATGATCGCATTTTCGGTCACGACGCCAACGAGCAAGGCACGGCGCAGGCGCACACCGATGCGGCTACCCGTGGCAAAATCGCGGATGAGGATATCAGGACCACCGAGTCGGGGGACGACAGCGGCGGTAACGTCGTCTAGCGGCCTAGCCGCACACGGAAAAGCCGGGGCAGCCATGCTGCCCCGGCTTTTTGTTGTCCTGTTCGCTTTAAGTCGTGACGGTGGCGCTGAGCGGGTCCGGGGGCGGCGCGACTTCCTTCAGCAGGGTATCGCGCCCTTGCTCCGCCACGGCGTGCCCATCGGCGCCCGTACTCAGCCCCAGCTCCTGGGCGACCCGGTGGACCTGCGTGCGGAACTGGGGCGAGAGGACGATGACGACCCCGGCGCCGACCAGCAACCCCAGGACCAGCCCCATAGCGAGGCTGGCATCCGCTGACTTGCCCGGTGCGCTCATCGCCCGTCCCCGGTGGTGTCGGTGCCGCCCTGGCGCCGCATCAGCGTCTGGACCATGGCCCGCGCCCCGGCAACGGCGCCGGCAGTCTTAATAATCGGCTGGACCACGCTCTCGCTGACGAAGGTTGTCGTGCCCTGGACGGTGTGCATGGTGTCGGTGGCCTTCTCCAGCAGCGGCACGACGTTGTTCTTGAGTTGGAAGGCAATCAGGGCCAGCAAGCCGACCAGCACGATGAATAGGATGGCGCCGACACAGGCGAACGCCGAGACATAGGCTACCGCGACCGCTTGCATACCCGGAATCCAGCTTGGGATCAGGAAAGCGATCAACAGGGGAGCAATCGCGGCTATCACGACCAGGACAGCGGCGATGCCGATAAAAACGTTCCTCATTTACTCCGGTCTCCTCGGTGCGGAATTGAGTGGGGCATGTCAGGTGCCCACCCCAGGATCGGGACGACGGTCAGGCCACGAAACGTTGCGCGGCGATCAACAACAGCAGCGCGCCGATGGACGCTTCGACCACCGGGACGCCTCCCAGCAAGAGCAGGTGGACGTTCAGCAAGCCGGCCAGACCGAACCCCAGGCCAAATCCCAGGATGCTCACTAACCAAAACAGAATTAACTGTTGTATGTTACGCCCGCGCCAGAGGTGGAACAACAAAGCATAGGCCGTGCCGAATCCCAAGAACACCAGCACAGTCGGCGAGAGCGTCATGCGGCGGCGGTGGCCGCGGGGGCGCCCGGCTCCGCCAGCGCCGGGTTCTCGATGGTGCCCCCGCCCAGCACCTCGTCGCCGGTATAGAACACCACGGCCTGGCCGGGGGTTACGGCCCGCTGCGGGATGTCGAAATCGACGCGCACCCGCCCGTCATCCAGCGGGGTCACGAGGGCCGGTGTCTCCGGCGCGCGGTAGCGGATCTTCACGAGCGCGGGAAACGGCGCGCTGGGCCGCGGCCCGGCGATGAAATGCACGTCGTCGGCGGTGAGGCTGTACGACGCGAGTTCGTTGGCGGTGCCCACCAGCAAGGTGTTGCTGCCCGGATCGATCCGCAGCACAAAGTGCGGTTCGGCGCCAAGCGCACCCAGTCCCTTACGCTGGCCCACGGTGTAGTGGGGCAGCCCCGTATGCCGGCCCACGACCTCACCGCGCGTGTTGACCATCGGTCCCGGCTGGGCGATGCCCGGCTGCACCTTCTCCAGGAAGTTGCGATAGTTGTTGTCGGGGATGAAGCAGATCTCCTGGCTGTCGGGCTTGTCGGCCACCACCAGGTTCTTCTCGGCGGCCATGCGGCGGACCGTGGGCTTGTCGAACTCGCCCAGCGGCAGCAGCAGGCGCGAGAGCGCATCCTGGTTCAGGTGGTAAAGCACATACGCCTGGTCCTTGCCACGGTCGGCGGCGCGGCGCAGGTGGTACTGCCCGGCGGCATCCTGCACGATACGCGCGTAGTGCCCGGTCGCCAGGTAGTCGGCGCCCAGCACCTCGGCGCGCTCCAGCAGGGCGTCAAACTTGACATAACGGTTGCAGTTGAGGCACGGATAGGGCGTACGCCCGCGGCTGTACTCCTGGACGAAGTTGTTGATGATGTTCTTGCGAAACTCCGGCTCGAAGTTCAGCACATAGAAGGGGATACCCAGCTCATAGGCCACCATACGCGCGTCGTCGACATCTTCGAGCGAGCAGCAGCCGTGGTTGAGCCGGCCGCGCCCTTCGGGCGTGCCCGTCTCCGCGTGCAGCGCATGCAGGCGCATATGCACGCCGATCACTTCATAGCCACGATCCTGTAACAGGGCGGCGGTGAGGGAGCTATCCACTCCGCCGCTCATGGCGACAATCACCTTCTTCGCCATGCGATCCTCTCTAACCAGGGCGCACGCCGTGCGCCATTGCGTTGCTAATGCGTGTCTGACCGGGGGGCAGACACGACGAAGCCGGGCACGGCCGGCCCGGCTGCGCAGCGCCGGGGCCGTTGGCGACCGGCGGTCTGCACGGTTCCCGTACTCTTACGCGTGGCAGGAACCGTGCCCGCGTCCCGGAACGCGGTTCCTAAATGAGCCGGCTCAACTCGGCGGCGGTGCGCCGCATGTCGAGCAGCACCAGGCCCAGCTTGGCCTCTTTGCGGGCCAGCGCGGTCAGCACCGCTTCCGTCCCGACCGACATGAGCAGCACATAGCCTTGCTCACCGCGGATAAAGACCTGGTCCAGGGTGCCGCGGCCCAGTTCGATGGCAATGCGCTCGCCCAGCGAGAGCATGGCGGCGCTCATGGCGGAGACGCGGTCTTCTTCCACGTCGCGCGGGAGCGCGGAGGCCATGATCAGCCCATCGACGCTCACCACCGCCGACGCTTCGATGTCCGCCGTGCTGGCCGCCAGATTGCGCAGCCGGGCCACCATTTCTTCTGTCCGTGTCGCCATGTTCCTCCTCCATTGGGAAGGTATGAGATGTCTGCGTCTCGTGCCGCGCGGGGTGCGTTGCTACTCTTCGGCGACCGCCAGAATCGTATAGAGCAACTCCAGCAGCACGTTCTTGACTTGCTCCCGATCTTTCGCCACTAACGGGAGCACCTTCACCTCGCGCGGTAAGCGTAAAGCCAGCCGCACTTCATCGGGCTTCCAGGCATTATCCTCGTCTTGCTTGTTCGCCGCGACTACGAAAGGCATCGGCCGGTACGAGTTGAAGAAGTCGATGATGCGTAGCGTTTCACGGAAGGTGTCGGGGCGCGTGCTGTCCACCAGCACGACCAGGCCCAGCATCCCTTCCGAGAGAATCTCCCACATGAAATCGAAGCGTTTTTGCCCCGGTGTGCCGAACAGGTGCAGCACGATGTCGTCCGCTACGGCGATACGCCCGAAGTCCATCGCCACGGTCGTCTCTTTTTTTAAACGGCGCGTCTCCTCGTCGGTTGCCTTCCGTTCCGTTGATACCACTTCGATTTCGCTGATCGTGCGGATGAACTGGCTCTTGCCAGAGTTCACCGCCCCGGTGATGACCATTTTGACCGTATGCACCGGTCTATCCTCCGCTGTTGAAAAGTCGCGCCGGGCGCTTCTAGACTAGATGCGCCGGATCCGTTCGATGATCCGGAAGATGACCCCTCGCTTGACATTGACTGTGTTCTGGGCCACGGGCGCGGGCGCCTGCGCTTGCTGTGGCCCCACTCCCACCGGCACGGGGGCCGGGTGCGCGGGCGGTGCCTCTTTAGAGGCAGACAACGATGGCAGATTCGCCAGCGTTTCCGCATCGACCGGTGTCGTGCCGTCGCCCAAGGTATCCTCGACCAGCGCCCGTGCCCGCGCCTGGACTTCGGGCGCAACCATGACCTGCGGTCGCGCCACTTCGACTAGGCCGGCCTGGATAAAGCCATAGATAATGCGGCACACATCGAACTCGCTCAGTTGGGTCAACCGGGCGATGGCGGCGATGTTGTCGGCCCCATTGATCCGGGCGAAGACCCGCCACTCGTCGGGCGTCAGGTTCACGCCCTTGGCCCGCTCCGTGGGCTGGTCGGCGAAGCGCACGATCACGTCGAGCGTCGGGATGCGGTCCCGGATGCGCGACCACTCGTCGATGCGCCGCACGCCCTCCATGATCACGTTCTCGATACTGAGCGGAATGGTCACGCTTTCGCGGGGCGGTTTGACATCCGGCTCGAACCGGAAATCGCCCTCCGTCCAGGAGAAGAGCCGGTAGACCGTTTCCTCGATCTGGCTGCGCACCGTGCGGATAATGCCTTCCCTGGTAATATAGCCCAGTTCCACCAGGATCAGGCCAAACGGCTTGTTGGTGGCGACGGTCTGTTGCAAGTGCAAGGCATAATCGCGTTGCTCCGGTGTGATTTTGCCGGCGCGCAACAGCAGATCGCCCAGCCGATCCTCGCTCGCATTTTGGATCGCGTAGACCAGTTTGCCGTTCTGGAAAAAAAGGCGCGCCTGGTCGCCGGGACGCTGCAAGACAAGCATCCCCGTCTTGTATCCACGATCCACCAGATACAGGAAGTCGGACAGGCCGAAGTCTCTCAGATTGCCGACGAGCGCCATGAGGTTCGCACCTCTCCGCAGGCCCAGCTTAAGCGCCGGGGGCCATGCTGCTTGCTATTATAACCGGATCATCCGCGAGGGTCAACGCCGGGGAGTCTATGCGCCCGGCACCGGTCCGGCTACCACGTCGCGCCCGGCAGCCGTCCGGGTCTCCTGGGGTGCATCGGCGGCCAGCACACCGTCGACGATCAGCACCCGCTTGAGGGCCGCAATGCCGACTTCGAGCATACTCTCGTCCGGGGGCCGGGTGGTCAGCCCCTGGAGGGCCAGGCCCGGCGCCATGAGGGTGCGCACCAGGCGGTTCTGATAGTGCCCCGCGGCCCAGCGGATCAGTTCATAGGCCACGGCGGCGACGATGGGCACCAGCACGATGCGTGATAGCAGCCGCAATGCGAAAGGCGGCCGGCCGAGCAGCACGAAGAAGATGATCGACAGGACGACGACGATCAGCAGGAACGTGGTGCCGCAGCGTGGATTAATCACAGTGCAGCGCTGCACGTCTTTCGGCGTGAGGGGCAGACCCGCTTCGTAGGCGTTGATCGTCTTATGCTCGGCGCCGTGGTAGCCGAAGACGCGCCGGATCTCCGGCACGCGCCCGATCAGCACCATATAGCCGAGCAGGAAGGCCAGGCGAATCGCGCCTTCGATCAGGTTGCTGGCCCAGGCGTCGCCGATAAAGCGGTCGGCCCAGCCGACCAGCAGGAGGGGCGCGACGAAGAACACGGCGACGGCAAACAGCAGCGAGACCGCCATGGCCGCGCCGATGCCGCTGTCCGTACCCTCCATAAAGCGCTTGGGATCATCATTCGCCGGGGCCGGTGTGGCCGGCGTCTCCGCCGCTGCCTTCTCCTCGGCTTCCGCGGCCACGGCCGCCGAGAAGCGCAGGCTGCGCATGCCCAGCGCCATGCTCTCCCAGAGCAGCATCACGCCGCGCAGCAGCGGCCAGTTGCTGTATTTCGTCAGGTTCTGGGCCAGCGGCTCGTCGTAGGTGACGATCTCGCCGTCGGGCCGGCGCACGGCGATCGCCATATGCTTGCGCCCGCGCATCATCACGCCTTCGAGCACCGCCTGCCCACCGTAATAGAATTTCGCCACTTCGCCTCACATTTCCCTGTGACCTGCCGCGGCCTGGCCACGGCAAGTTACCATAATTGACGTTGGATTAGGTCCATTGTACCAGAAAGCCCCCCTAAATGGAAGTCCTGAGTATCCGGGCCGGAAGTCCC
>JAICKM010000328.1 GCA_025927935.1 Chloroflexia bacterium
CGCTTGCCCACGGTCAGGCCCCAGGTAATCAAGAAAGCCCAAAGCCCGTTACCCAGATGGAAGCTTGCGCTCAGGATACCGGCCGTGTAGAAAGCAAAGATGAGCGGATTGCTCAAGTGTTGGGCCATGATGTCATAGGAGGCGGCGCCCGACGCGAAGGCCCCGAAGCGCAGCACCATCACGTGATAGACGATATACAGCACGAGGATAATGCCCGTCACGCGCTGCCACATGAACAGCCGGTTCCGCGCATAGCCGTAAGCGGAGACGTTGGCCCGCGCATACGACGCGATAAAGAGGCCGTACAGCGCGTGATACAGGAGGGGCAGCAAAATCAGCCCGAACTCGACAAAGAACAGAAGCTGAATATCGCGGGCATGGACCGCCATCTCGTCCCACTTGGCGTTGCTTTGCAGGGCCGTGGCGTTTTCCCAGAAGTGATAGACCAAAAAGCCGCCGACCGGCAGCACGCCGGTCAATGAGTGCAGACGGCGCAGCCAGAAGTGGTTGCGCTCGAACCAGGTGCGCGGGCGCATCCGGGACGACGACCCTGTCGCAACTTCCGCCGGCGCGACCTTGCCGGACGGTTCTGAAACCGTTGCCATTCCATGCCTCCGAAGCACATATTTTGGAGTGATCCGGCCGGGACGCGGGCAGTGCGGCCGGGCGACATTGCTCCAGCGGCGGCCCTGGATCCCGCCGGGCGACTCACTACTGTAATTCGATTGTACTACAATCGGCTGATCCTGTCCAAGAATACAGGCACACAGCCGGGCTGCCCGGCGCGATAAACACCGTTCCCGGACGATCTTAGCACGCATCCGGTTATTAATCAAGATAATGGATGCTATAATGTCGATAGAATATTTTTATGACTAAGGAGCAGTGTATGGACATCGACCAGTTACAGGCTTTCGAGCGGATCGTGCGCGAGGGCAGCTTCAGCAAAGCGGCGCGCGCCCTCGATATCACCCAGCCCACGATCAGCGCACGGATCGCCGCATTGGAGCGCACCCTGGGCGGACCGGTGTTCACCCGTGGCGGGCGCCTGCTCACCCTGACCGAGCGGGGCGAGCAATTCTTACCCTATGCGCGCCGGGTGCTGGAGGTGCTGGAAGAAGGCATGGAAGCGGCGCGCGCCACGCAAACCGGCGAACGGGGGCGGGTGACTCTCGGCCTGGTACAGTCCCTGACGGTGGGCTTCCTCACCGAGGCCGTGGCCCGCTTCTGCGCGCTCCATCCGCACACCGAGGTATTTGTGCGCGCCGCGCAGAGCAACCAGGTCGTCGAGATGCTGAACGACGGGTTGGTCAAGCTGGGCATCTTGAGCTGGCCCTTCTACGGCACCGACATGCTGCCCCTGCTGCACTTCCGCGAGGCGCTGACGCTGGTGGTGCCGGCGAGCCATGCGCCCGCGCCCGGCCCGGTTCCCTTCGCCCAGGCGGTGCAGGCCCACGGACCCTTCTTGCTGGTGCAATGGAGTCCCAGCATCACGGCCCTGCTGACGCGCGCCGTGGGCGAAGCCGGCCCGCTGGTCGAGGTGCCCGCGGGCACCATCCGCCACCTGGTGCTGCGCGGCATCGGCGCGGCCATGCTCACCCGCACCCTGGTCGCCGACGACCTGGCGAGCGGGCGGCTGGTGGAAGTGCAGGTCAGCGATCTGCCATCGCTCTACCGCGACAGCGCGGTGGTCCAACTGGCGCGGAGCGGGCGCCTGCCCCGCGCCGCCGCCGAAATGGTCCACGTCTTGCGCGACACCGCCGCCGCCTACGGCATCTTGCAGGCGGAGGACGGCGGGGTGCCTGCCGCCCCATAGCCGTCAGGAGGCGAATCGGCGCCGTGACGGCTGCCGGCATAAAGAGGAAGGTCGCCGGCTCAGACGAGGCATCTTGGTCCCTTCGAGGGAAAGCATTAACGATACACGTCCCGCCGATTTCCTATATGGAACACCGTGGCGATTCGCGTGTGATCATCAATATCATAGAGGACACGGTAGTCTCCCACCCGGATGCGCCATCCGTCGCGGCCGTGCAGCTTGCGGCAGCCCGGCGGTCGAGGATCAGCGGCTAAATCTGTAATCGCATCCACTACGATCACCTGCACTTGCCGGGGTAAGTCAGCTAATTCTTTTTGTGCACGGCGCGAAATTGAGATGCTGTAACTCATTCGCGCGAATAGCCGATCTCCTTCAAGGCTTGCTCAAAAGGGATCACCTCATCCTGTGCCGCTTTCGCTGCGTCATAGGCTTTGATCGCCTCTGCCTCTTCCAAGGCTTCTTGTAATATTTTATCTACCGCAGCAAATTGGTGTACGAGTTCCAGAATTAGCTCACGGTGCTGGACGGTGAGAAACGGCCACGCCGTAGCTAATTCCTGTTCTAACCGGCCGGCATCGGGCGCAGTTCCCGCCGCGTTGCTGAGAGTTGTATGGATATCTGCCATAATCTCACCCGTCTTCGCTTAATATATCCCGCGTTTTACCACACGTCAGCTTCAATTATAGCACTGTTGTCGGGCACTAACAACCAAAATGAGTATGGCGGTTACAGCGCAGATGTGGGCGAAAGGCGGCGACTTTGGTATACTGGTAGCTATGATCGAGCAAGACCCCAACGGACGGCTCCCGGCGACGGCGGCGGACCTGGCGGCCGTGTATACCACGCCGCTGGCCGACGACGAGGCGATCCGGGCCGCCGCCGCCGAGATTAGCCCGACGATCCAGGAATACCTGGAAGCGATCTACAGCATGCAGGATGAAGGCAAGACCGTCATCGGCGTGCGGCTGGCCGAGCGGATGCGCGTGGCCCCGTCCACTGTCACTGCCACCTTGCAGCGGATGGCAACCGCAGGGCTGATCCTCCTCTCTCCGCATAAAGAGGTGCTGTTCACTCGCGCGGGGCTAGACCTGGCCCGCATCATCATCCGGCGGCACCGGCTCACCGAGCGCTTCCTCACCGACATCCTGGGCCTGGAGTGGCACGAAGCACACGAAGAAGCGGTGCGCTTTGAGCACGCGCTCAGCCCGCGCATGGAACAGCGCATCATCAAGCTGTTGAACAACCCCACGCGCTGCCCGCACGGCAATCCCATTCCGGGGTTGGCGCTGCGCGCGCCCCGCAATCGCATGGTCCTGGCCGATACCGCGCCCGGCGACGACTTGCAGATCGAGCGCATCTCGGAAGAGGCGGAAGTGGATCCGCAGTTGCTCGCCTTCTTGCAGCGCAATGGCCTGGTGCCCGATGCCCTGTTGCATGTCGACCTCGTGCTGAAGTTCAACCACACCTTCACCGTCCAGGTCGCCGACGACCCGGAGCCGGTGGTAGTCGGCGAAGAGGTCGCCCGCCTGATCTGGGTCTTCCCGCGCGCCGAAGCCTGAGCCGGGCCGCCTATTGCATTTGCAGCGGCCCCCCGCTATAATGGCGGAAGTATCGTGCGCAGTTATGTCATGCCACAGCCGGGTTCGCACAGGCCGGCGGAGGTAACCGACGATTGGACGTTGAAGCCGCACGGGCGCTCGCGCCCTGGATTAGCGCGCTGGCGAGCGGCCTGGCCTTTGCCGGGCTGGCCGTGGCGGTCTACCTGACCTTCCGCGTCCTCGATTTCCCCGATTTGACGGTTGACGGCAGTCTGGGCTTCGGCGCCTCCGTCACCGCCGCGCTGATCAGCTTCGGCCACTGGAATCCCTGGCTCACCTTGCTGGCCGCCACGGCTGCGGGCGCGCTGGCGGGCCTCGCCACGGGCGTGTTGCATGCCGCGCTGAAAATCGACGGGCTGCTCGCCTCTATCCTTGTCGCCATCAGCATGTTCACCATCAATCTGCGGGTGATGAACGGGTCCAACATCTCCCTATTTAACGCCGACACCATCTACTCCGGCGCGAACGGCGATCCCGGCGCGCTGGGTGCCTGGCTGGCTCCGTTCGGCGCACTGGCGAACCGCGGCGACTTTCGCGCCAGTGTCGTGCTGCTGTTTATGACGGTGATCATGGTGGCGCTCTGTTTCTGGTGGCTCAACTCGGAACAGGGCATCGCGTTGCGGGCCACCGGCGATAATCCGCGCATGATCCGCGCGCTCGGCGTCAACACCGACCGCATGAAGATCCTGGGGCTGGTCGTGGCCAACGGGCTGTGCGGGTTCTCCGGCGCCGTCCTGGCCCAACAGTTGAGCTACTCGGATATTACATTAGGGCCAGGCTCGATCCTCACCGGCCTGGCCGCCGTCATCCTGGGTGAGGCGTTGATCCACGGCAGCGGGGTGCTGGCCGGGCTGGCCGGGGCCGTGGTCGGCTCGGTCGTCTTCCAACTGATTATTGCCGCCACCCAGGTCCAACAGGTCTTCACCATTGAGCCGACCGACTATAAACTGGCGAGCGCGCTCATTGTGCTCATCGCGCTGCTGGTTCCCGCGGTGCGTAGCCGCCTGGGAGTGCGCAGCCTGGCCCGCGCCGGGCGCAGTTCGGCGGGGAAGGCCGGCGCCCCATGACCACCTCACCCACCACGGCGCAGCCGGCGCCCGGCTCCGCACCCCCGCCCACGGGCCGGCCCGCCCTGGCGTTGAAAGGCGTGGTCAAAACCTTCTACCCGGGCAGCGTCAACGAAGTTCGCGCCATTCGCGGGATCGACCTTAGCCTCCAGCCGGGCGAGTTCGTCACCATTATCGGCGGCAACGGCGCGGGCAAGTCCACCCTGCTCAACCTCGTCGCCGGGGTGTTCCCGCCCGACAGCGGGTCGATCACCGTCGGCGGCCACGAGTGTACCAACCTCAGCGAGGACCGCCGCGCGCGCTGGATGGGGCGCGTCTTCCAGGACCCACTGGCCGGGACGGCGCCGAACTTGACCATCGAGCAGAATCTGGCGATGGCCTTGTTGCGCGGGCGCGGGCGGGGACTAGGCTCGGGCGTCACCGACAGCCGCCGGGCGATCTTCCGCGAGCAACTGGCCCGCCTGGGCATCGGGCTGGAAAACCGCTTGCACTCGCGCGCCGGGCTGCTGTCGGGCGGGCAGCGCCAGGCCCTGACCCTGCTCATGGCGACGTTGCAGAAGCCCGATGTCCTCTTGCTCGACGAACACACGGCGGCGCTGGACCCGGCGACCGCCGCCACCATCGCCGATCTGACCGCCCGGCTGATCGCCGATGGGAACCTGACCGCCTTGATGGTCACCCACAACATGAGTCTGGCGCTGCACGTGGGCACACGCACGCTGATGATGCATGATGGGCAAATCATCCTCGATCTGGCGGGAGCCGAGCGCCAGGCGCAGACGGTGCGCTCTCTGGTCGACAAGTTTTTTGCCCTGCGGGGAACCGAAGTGGCGTCGGACCGCATGTTGCTGTACTGAAAGGTCCGCGGGGCTGGTCCGGGTTACGGCTTTATTCGCTAAGGAGGAACCTTCACCATGAAAAGTGCACACACCAAAACGCGAGCCGGTCTGCCGGGTAAGGGCGCGGTACTCCCGTGGTTGAGCTTGGTGCTGGCGCTGAGCCTGCTGCTGTCCGCTTGCGGTCCCACCCCGGACACGGGCGGGCCTACCCCGCTGGCGGGCGCTACGGCGACCACGGCCACCGGCGGCACCGAGGCCACGGCCACTACGGCGACGGGCGGCACACAAGCAACCGCCACCACCGCGACGGGCGGCACCGAGGCTACCGCCACCACGGCCACCGGCGGCGCTACCGCGACGACCGCCACGAGCGCCGCGACTGCGACCATGGGGACGAGCGCCGCCACGGCCACGACCGGAACCGGCGCGACGACAGGCAAGCACTACACCATCGGCATCTTGCAGACAGCCACCCATCCCGCTCTTGACTTCACGCGTGAAGGGGCCAAGCAAGCCTTTATCCAGGCCGGTATGGTGGAGGGCCAGACCGTGACCTTCGATCTGCGTAACGCCGAACTCGACGCGCCGACCGCCGCCAAGATGGCCGATACCTTCATCGCCAACAAGGTCGATGCGATTATCAGCATCGGCAGCCTCGCCTCGCAGGCGGCGCTGGCCGAGGAGCAGAAGCAAGGCAGCACGATCCCGCTCTTCTTCACTGCCGTCGCCGATCCTTACGTCGCCAAGCTGGCCGGCAAGCAAGAGGGCGACACCATTACAGCCGACCCGAAGATCCATCCCGCCTTTGAGACGGGCGTGCAAGCCTTCCCTCCTGTCGAAGACGGGCTCAAGATCATCAAGGAAGTGAAGCCCGATGTCAAGACGGTGGGCTTGCTATGGAACCCCAATGAGCCGAACTCCAAGGCTACCACGGATGAAGCGCGCAAAGTCGCGGATAAGATGGGGCTGACGATCATCGATCGCACGGCCACCAAGCCGGCGGAGACCCTCGATGCCGCCCAGGCCCTGGCCCGCTACAACGTTGATGTCTTCTTTGTCAGCACTACAAACTCCGTGGTGAACGGGCTGGACTCCGTCGTGCGCGTCGCGCAGGAGAACAAAATCCCGCTCTTCGGCAACGACCCGCTATCGGCCAGCCGTGGCGCCGTCGCCGCACTCGGCCTTGACTACACCCAGAACGGGCTGGAAGCCGGGCAGCAGGCGGTCCAGGTGCTCACCGGCAAAGCGACGATCCAGAGCCTGGATATCCAGATGACGACCAAGCAGGCGCTGTGCATCAATACACAGGCCGCCCAGTTGCAGAGTGTCGATCTGCCGGCCGGCCTCAAAGATCGCGCGAAGGGCTGCACCTATACCGAAATCAAGAATCCGCTGCCGGCTCCCGCCGCCGGGGGAGCGGCGGCCACCGCGACCAAAGCGCCTTAATCGGCGCGAGAACGGGGCGTTGGGCACATGCCCAACGCCCCGTTCTCATTGTCTATTACCGCGAATCGACAAGAGCCGCAAACGCGAATCTGCGCTTGACATGCAGCGGGTTATTCCGTATAATAGCGAAGCCTTCGGGAAACGGGGCCGGAGAGTGTGGTAAAGAACTCAACGGAATTGCCGCAATTAACCGTCGAAAGTCCTTGACAACGAGAGGCAAGTTCTGTATAATAATAAAGCCTTGAGGGAACAGCCTCCAGGCAAGCACTGAAGCGGAGATTAAGGCCACGCGTATGATGCAGGAGCTAACCACTAACTAAATATCAGTTACTGGAAAAGCCAAATAGCGCATGCGCGAGGCTTGAACAGTGTTCGAGCCTCTTTTATTGCCTGATCTTGCACCTTAAGTTTCCATAGTCTACCGAGGGACCCTCGATCCGCGCCTGCTGAGACGGGCGCCGACCGGTGGTTCACCGGATCCGTCGCTCCCTCTCGGGGAGCTTCCCGACGGTGCACCTTCCCAACCACATACGTTTTTGTCGACATCATGTTTTCGGAGACCGCGTTTCGGCGCGGTGTCCGCGTTACGGCTGTCGTCGGTTCGTGGCTCCTGACCTCGCCGGGCAGGATCCCGCGCTGACGAGAGCGTGGGCGTCGCCTGTCTTTCGGTCCGCATTCCGTTCACCGCCCGCTCGCGCGCGGGCAGCGGGCCGAAGCCCTGGCCGGAGTTGTGTACATTCTAATATGGGCGCTGGGTGGATGCCTGGGCGTCGAGGGCCGATGTAGGACGTGGCTTC
>JAICKM010000188.1 GCA_025927935.1 Chloroflexia bacterium
GCGTGGCCGATGTGGCGGCAGCGCTCAACTACTATCCGAGCGCGGCGGCGCGCAGCCTGCGCGGCAAGCGGACCAATACCATCGTCTTTGCGCCCCACCTGCGGGCACACACCGAATCCGAGCCGTTCTTCAAGGAGTTTACCGGGGCCTTGGCGCTGGCCTGTTTTAAGCACGACCTGAGCCTCCTGGCGACCGCCGCCGACAGCGCCAAGGAGACCCGCGCCCTCTATCGGGCACTGGCCGGCAGCCGGCGCGCCGACGGTATCATCATCGCCGACGTGACGCCGCAAGATGAGCGCATCGCGCTGCTCCAGGAGATCGATATCCCCTTTGTCGCGTTTGGGCGCACCAGTAACTACACCGACCTGTCCTACCCGTTTGTGGACGTGGATGGGGCGGCCGGCGTGCGGGCCGTGGTCGCCCATCTCTACCAGCAGGGCCATCGCCGCATGGCCTATCTCAGCGGCCCCCTCGATACCTCCTATGCGTTGCATCGTTACGGCGGCTACCAGGAAGCGCTGCACCGTTACGGCATCGCTGAGGACCCACGGCTCGTGCGGCGCGATCTGCAAGGCCGCGACGAAACGCAGGCCGTCGTCGCCCGGTTGTTCGCGCTCCCGCGCGACGAGCATCCCACGGCTATCGTGTGCAGCAGCGACCGGCTGGCGCTGCATGTGCTCAACATCATGCAGGAACAAGGGCTCGCCGTGGGCCGCGCGCCCGGCCAGATCGCCGTGACCGGCTTTGACGACTTGCCGTTTGCGGCGTATCTCCGGCCCCCGCTCACCACGGTGCGCCAGCCCATCGACACAACCTGCGCGGCGCTCCTCGACGTGCTCGGCCTGGTGATGAAAAACACCGAGCCGGCTTTTGCCCCGGAGTCCCGGCCCGGCGTTGCCTGGGTTGGCCCGCAACAGATTCTGCTGGAGCCGGAACTCATCATCCGCGACTCGGCATGAACCAAAGGCGATCATGATGGTGGAGAGTCTTGTCGAACACGTCGAGGATCACCTCGACCGGCCCTTTGCCGTGACCGGGCGGCGCTGTTATCTGGTGGGCGCGATGAACGGCGCCTTCCCTGACCTGGGGCACCACTTGCCGGGCGAGATGGGCGGACTCTGGGCGCCGCCGATTAAGCTGGCCGACGGCTTCTGGTTCGGCGTGACCCGCCGTGCCCCGGCAGGCGCAGCGCCCGCGGAACCGGTCTGGCTCTATGGCGCCAACTGCCGCCGCTTCACGATGGCGCCGGGCCGCGTCGAGCGCGAGTTCGCCCTGGCTACGGCGGGCGCGGATCTGCGCGCCACCCAGGAGATCTTTGCGGCGGATGCGGTGCCGGGCCTCTTGATCGGCCTCACGCTCGAGAACGGCGCGGCGCAGGATCTGGACTTGACCCTTAGCTGGCTGGTGCGGTTCGATATTCAGGGCGGTTGGTGGAGCAACTGGCCCGACCGCCCGGACACGGCCGGCTTCGATCCGGCGCTGGGCGGCGTCCTGGCCCATGACGGCCTGCATACGGAATGGGCCGCGGCGATGCGGGCCGATCAGGTGCCCATCGGGCATGCGATAGGCCTGCATCTCTGGGCGGCGGAACAGACGAGTTCCCTCAACGGCGCGCGGGACGCGGCGCGCGGCATCCTGCGCAACCCTACAGAGTTGCAGGGCCAGGGCATTTCCGCCCGCCTGGACTATGCTGTGCATCTGCCCGCCGGGGGGCGCGCCACCGTCTGGTTTGCCCTGGGCGGCGGTATGGACGGTACGGCGGGCGCTGCGCGGCTGGTCACGGATCTGTTGGCCCGGCGCGATGCGCTGCGCGCGGAGAAATTGGCCCGCCAGGCGGCGCTGATCGCGGCGGCGCCGGTGATCGCCTCGCCCCGGCCCGACCTGGACCGCGTGTTCGCCTGGTCCACGGTTGCCCTCGACATGCTGACGCTGGATGTGCCTGGGATCGGGCCGGCTATCATGGCCGGGCTACCCGGCTTTGCCTGGTTCTTTGGCTGTGACACCTATTACACACTGGGCGGCTTACTGGTCAGCGGGCAGGCGGCGACGGCGCTGGCGAACCTGCGGTTGCTGGCACGCTATGCCCGTGCCCAGGGCGGGCGCATCCCCCATGAGATCGTCCCTTCCGGCGACCTGTTCAATCCTGGCAACACCGTCGAAACCAGCGAGTACGTGACCGCGGTGGAGTGGGCCTACCGCTGGACCGGCGACCGCGCGTTTCTCGATGAAGTCTACCCGCTGTGCCGCACCGGCGTCTTTGATTATCTGCTTGGCATCTGCGACCCCCACGGCGATCTGCTGCCCGACGGCCCCGGCCTGCTCGAATTGCGCACCGCCGAGCATGGCAAGAAACTCGACGTAGCCTGTAGCCTGTACCAGGCGCTGCAATCGCTGGCCTACCTGGCCGCGGTGGTCGGGGATAGCGCCGCGGCGGCCCGCTGTGCGGCGCTGCTGGTCGAAGTAGGCGAGCGCATCAACCGTTACTTCTGGGTGCCTGCGCGCCAGGAATACGTCTGGCGCATTGAACCCGATCTTTCTGCCGCGCCGGACGAACCCGCGCACAGTTATGCCGTGCTGGAAATGGGCGTGCTTGGCGCCGAACAGGCGGAGCGTATTGCCCGCCTATTTGCCACTGTCGAGGGTCCGGCGCACACCGGGCCGGCGGGCGTGATCCACCCCGGCACAGCCGACTTTGTGATGCCGATCCAGAACGCCATCGTCGCGCTAGCCGAATTTCACTATGACCGTCCGCAAAAGGGACTCTGGTACCTGGAGCGCATGGCCGAGTTATGCGGCTATTACATGCCGGGCGCCATCCCCGAATTCGTCGGGCCGGAGGCGTGCTTCCTGCAAGCCTGGTCCAGCGCAGCCTACAACTGGCTGCTGATCCAGGGCTTCTTCCGGCTGAACCCGGACCCCGCGCGAGGCGTGGTCACGGTGCAGCCCCAGTTGCCCGCCGAGTGGGACTCTCTGGAGGTGCGCAACCTGACGATCTGGGGCACACCCTGCCGCTTGCGCTTGCAGCGCACGGCGACCGGCATCGACTTCACGGCAGAGACCACCACGCAAGACACCCCGCCCGCCTTCGCGGTTACCGGCGATTCGCCGGTGCCGGTGCGCTTCGTGTAACCCTGCGCGGTGCGTAATACGACATCCCGCGATCTCCGCCCGTGCGCCCCATTGACAGGCTCCGGCTTTCGTGCTATTATCCAAATTATCCAAAACGTTTTGGATCGCGTATTTCTCCTTGCCGGTGTTTTCGACTACCCGTCCTTAGCAGAACGTATACCGGCAGCAACCGCAGGGGCACGCATTTTGCTCCAGTGACGGCAGCCGGTACTTTCTATGAAATTCTTTCAAGGAAAGGAAACGCCGCGATGGATAACGATGCAACAACTCTACAAGATGCATTGGCCGTACTGCGCCGGCACTATGGCGACCGAGTAACCGGCGCGCAGCGCAGTACCGAAGCCCAAATGCGCCATACCCTGCAAGAGCAAATGGGCCTGGACGAACTCGCGGCCGACCGGGTGCTAAAGCAACTATCCCAAACCGGCCGCGTGGTGTACATGGGTAGCCGGGATGTCGGCAGCGAACCGGGCACCAGCACGACCGGCCCGGTGATTAGCATGCCGCTCACAAGCACCAATACCAGCGCTGAACCACTGATAACTACAGCCGCACCGGCACTGGCCATGGGTTCTGTGAACGACCCCGGTGGCGGCGCCGTGGATGCATCTCTGAGTGGCGCGGCATCTTCGGATGTCGCTCTCACCGGCGCCGGCGCCGTTTCGGCCGATCCGGTTCGCGGCGGTGACGTGGGCCGGGCAGTTGCCGAGAACAATAGCGGGGCGACGATGGGCCAACTAGCGGACACCAGCGTTGAGCCGGCGCCGGCCCCCATCACCATTGGGGAGCGGGAAGAGGTAGAAGACGACCGTACGGAGGGTTACTGGCGCATCGGCTAGACCGCTATGCTTGGGCGGTGCGCCTCCGCCCTTGTAAAATCGGCGTGTCTGCGCCGCTCTTTTCATGCTACGGTCAGGCAGATTCAGGCTACCACGTGAAGGACGGGATCGCAAACCGACAAATAAGTGGGCACGCTTATCTGTTTCGCTTTCACCCGTTATGCAGAGGCAGTCAGACCCGGTAGCCACTTCCGTAACTCCGGGTTAGGAAAGGAGGCACGTCTCGGCGAAAAGACCATGGATCCGCGCAGTGAAGCTGGGGCTTAACCCCAAGAAGTCGAATGAGCTATGGGGCCGCGACGGAGTGGCCCACAGAGGAGGAAAGCTGAAATGGTCAAATCGACTAGATGGATGTTCCTGATTGCGGTCCTCGTGATTAGTTCAATGTTGCTTAGCGCATGCGGCGGCGAAAGTCCTACGGCGACGACGGGCACCGGCGCTACAGGCGGCGCGGCGGCCGCGACTGACACTCCCGCCGCAGCCGGCGCCGCGGCTACCGACACCACCGCTCCGGCAGCGGGTGGCGCGGCCACCGATACCCCGGCGGCAGCAGGCGGCGCAGCCACCGATACCCCGGCGGCAGCGGGCGGCGCGGCCACCGATACCCCGGCGGCGGCGGGGGGCGGCGCAACAAGCTCCACTTTTGATCCTACCAAATACAAGAAGAATGCTATTGAATCAGGCGCCACCCTGCGCGTCGCCAGTTGGGGCGATACCTCTGAGCAGCAGGTTAACCGTGACGCGCTGAAGCGTTTCAACCAGATCTATCCTGACGTCAAGATCACCTACGAACCTATTCCGGATCAATATGACACCAAGCTCCTCGCCCAGATCAAGGGCGGCTCGCAGCCGGACGTCTTCTATGTCGACCCGGGCACGGGCTACCAGCTTATCCCCGCCGGTGTGCTGCTCGACCTGACTCCGGCCCTGGCTGAGACCGGTCGCAGCAAGGACGACTACTTCCCGTCCCTGATCAACACCTTCATCGGCAAGGATGGCAAAGTCTACGGTCTGCCCAAGGACTTTGGCTCGCTCGCCATCTTCTACAACACCGACATGGTCAAGAACCCGCCGAAGGCCGGTTGGACCCAGGACGACTTCGCTAACTTCGTTAAGGAGAATAACTCCGGCAGCGGCCAGACCCAGGTCTTCGGCTTCTCCGCCGATCCCGATTTCGAGCGCTGGGGTGCCTTCGCGCTGGCCAATGGCGCCAAGATCATCGACAATAACAAGTGCGCACTCAACAGTGATATCGGCGTGGCGACGCTGGATTGGTGGTATGGCATGTACAAGGACAAGATCGCCACGATTCCCGCCGATGTCGGCGCCGGCTGGTCGGGCGAAGCCCTCGCCAAGAAGCGTATCGCCAGCACGGCCCAGGGCGGCTGGTTGATCCCCTTCCTCAACGACCCGAAGGCCGCCTTCGGGGTGAAGTATGACGCCGCCCCGCTGCCGGTGGGCAAGACCGGCGGTAAAGCGGATCTGCTCTTCTTCAACGCCTGGGGGGCTTCCGCCAAGAGCAAGTTCCCCAAGGCCGCCGCCGCGCTGACACTCTTCCTTGCCAGCCGCGAGAACGAAGGCACTATTCTGCAGACCGGCTTCGCCCTGCCCACGCTGACGGGCTTTGAAAACGACCCATACTTCCAGGGCAGCGGTGTGACCAACAAGATCTCCGCGCTGCTCTACCAGACGGCGCAGTATGGAGTACCCGACTACTACGGTGGGATTAACGACCCGAAGATCAAGAAGGCGTTCGCGGACGCCACTCAGCGGGTCTACGCCAAGCAGCAAACGTCCAAGCAGGCCCTCGACCAGGCCTGCCAGGAAGTCGATCCGCTGCTGGCGGCCGCCGGCCAGTAATCGCGCTTCACGGCGCCAGACGTTGGACATGGGCGGTCTTGGCCACCCCGCCCATGTCCAATTAGTGAATATCAACGTCGACACTTTTTGATTTGAGTACGCCTTGAACGACCGACGTCAGGATGCCGGTTATCTTTGTCTATGTTCGCTCAATCGGTGTATGTTTACGCCAGCGACCAAGCAGATCTGAGGCGAGCGAAGAAGGGAAGGGTATACCGTTTAAGGTACTTCACCGTCGAGCATAGATTTCAGATCTGATGAGTGCAAGAACTCGCAGACTACTTCTACGATGCCGCCCGGCGTAAACGCAATGAGGAAGGTCGACATGTGCAAATCGACTAGATGGATGTTCCTGATTGCCGTCCTCGTGATTAGTTCGCTGCTGCTCAGCGCCTGTGGCGGCAGCAACGCTACGGCGACGACGGGTACGGGTACGACCAGCGGCGGGGCCGCCGCCACTGACACGCCCGCCGCCGTCGGCGGCGCGGCTACCGATACCCCCGCTGCAGCAGGCGGAGCGGCCACGGATACCCCCGCGGCGACTGGCGGGGGCGCCGCCACCCCGACCGAGGCCATGGCCGGCACCCCGGCCGCAGGTGGCGGGAGCCAGGCCGCCTTCAAGTTTGACCCGGCCGCCTATAAGAAGAACGCAATTGAACCGGGCGCCCAATTGCGCGTCTCCAGTTGGGGCACTACCGAAGAGCAGCAGGTGAACCGCGACGCCCTGGCGCGCTTCAACCAGGTCTATCCCGACGTCAAGATCACCTACGAACCAGTCCCGACCGACTACTCGACCAAGCTGCTCGCTCAGGTCAAAGGCGGTTCGCAACCCGACGTCTTCTACGTTGACGTGGATCTGCCTTACCAACTCATTCCCGCCGGTGTGCTGCAAGACCTCACGCCGGCTCTGACGGAGGTCGGGCGCAGCAAGGACGACTACTTTCCCAGTCTCACCAGCGTCTTCCTCGGCCCGGACGGTAAAGTCTACGGCCTGCCCAAGGACTTCACCAGCATGGCGCTCTTCTACAACACCGACATGGTCAAGACCCCGCCCAAGGCCGGCTGGACCCAGGACGACTTCACGGCCTGGGTCAAGGCGAACACGGGAGGTAGCGGCGCAACCCAGGTCTCCGGCTTCGGCACCGATCTCCAGTTCTTCCCCTACTGGGGCAACTTCGCCCTCGCCAACGGCGCCAAGGTCATCGACAACAACAAATGTGCTATCAACAGTCCTGCGGGAGTCGCGACCCTGGACTGGTTGACCGGCCTGTACAAGGATAAGTTCGTCACGCTCTCCACCGACGTTGGCGCCACCTGGGAGGGCGAGACCTTCGCTAAGAAGCGGGCGGCCAGCATCATCGTGGGCGGCTGGGTCAATCCCTTCCTCACCGACCCCAAGGCCCACTGGGACGTGAAGTATGACGCCGTCCCGCTGCCGGTGGGTAAGACCGGGAGCCAGGTCACTACGTTGGGCTTCAACGCCTGGGGCGCTGCGGCGAAGAGCAAGTATCCTAAGGCCGCTGCCGCGCTCGCACTCTTCCTCTCCAGCCGCGAGAACGAGGATGCGATCCTCCAGACCGGCTTTGCCCTGCCGACGCTCAAGGGCATGGAGAACGATCCCTTCTTCCAGGGGTCGAGCCCACTGAGCAAGATCTCCAAGCTGCTCTACGAGGGGGCGAGTTACGGCATTCCGGGCGTCTGGGGCGGCAAAGCCAATCAGAAGGTCCAGAAGGCTCTCAACGATGCTACCGAGCGCGCCTTCGCCAAGACGCAGACCGGCCAGCAGGCGCTCGATCAGGCCTGTCAGGAGATTGATGCGGCCCTCGCCGCCGTAAGGTAATCGCGCCTAACAGCACTGGAAGCTGGACCTGGTCGGCTTTCGCCACGCCGCCTAGGTCCGGCCCCCGGCGCCTGAACACCGTTTCACCGCCGGCCCGCGGCCGCCCACTGGGCGCCCGAGCTGGCCAGGAGGAGTGTTATGGCTACACCGGCTCGCACCGCCGCAGGACCCCGATCGTCCGGCATGAACCGCCACACGCTGGAGGCGCTCACCGGCTATCTCTACGTCGCGCCCTGGCTCATCAGCGCGATCGTCTTCACCTTCGGCGCCATGCTTTATGTCTTCTACCTGAGCTTTACCGATCTACAGCTCTTGAATGTGCCCAAGCTGATCGGCTTGGACAACTACTCCAGGGTCATCAGCGATCCGCTGTTCCGCACCGCCGTCTTCAACACGTTTCTCTACGCCGCGGTGGTCACCTTCTGCCAGACCTGGCTGGCGCTGATCATGGCGGTGGTGCTCAACGCCAAGATCGCCGGCAAGCAGTTCTTCCGCACCGCCTGGTACATTCCCTCCGTCACCTCTTCGGTGGTCATCTCGCTCATCTTCGTCTGGCTCTTCCAGAAGGAGGGCATCCTTAACTATATCCTGGTGACGCTGTTCGGCTGGACCGGGTTCCAACCGGTAGCCTGGCTGACCGACGCCGGCGCCCATACCGCCCTGCCCGCCCTGATGATCCTGGCTATCGTGACCACCGCCCCCAGCTTCATGCTCTACTTCCTGGCCGCCCTGCAGGATGTGCCGGAAGAGGTCTACGAGGCGGCGAGTCTCGACGGCTGCGTCGGCGCGGCGCGCTTCTTCAAGATCACCGTGCCCATGCTGCGCCCGATCATCTTCTTGGTCGTGGTGCTGGGCACCATCGGCACCTTGCAGGTCTTCGACAGCGCCTTCATCATGACGGCCGGCGGGCCGCTCAACCAGACCACGACGATCAACTTATTGATCTACCAGTCGGCCTTCACCAACTTCGACATGGCGTATGCCTCGGCAATGTCGTTTGTGCTGTTCATCTTGATCTTCGCGCTCTTCCTGGTGCAGAATCGCTTCCTGGGGGGGAGCAATACCGGCCAATGAGCGCTCAGCGGTTCTAGGGAGGTTAAGCTATGGCGACAACAACCAGCACCTCGCGGGCCGGCACGGCGGCGCCGGTGGCGGAGGTGCGCGAGGTCCGACAGGACCCGAGCCACTACGTCATTCTGGCCGTCCGCTACATCGCGCTAGTCCTGATGACGCTCTTCTTCCTCGGCCCGTTTATCATGGCCCTGTTCGGCTCGTTCAAGACGACGGGCGAAGTCCTGGCCTGGCCGCCGACGCTGCTGCCGAACACGTGGCGCCCGCAGAATTACACGGACGTCTTCAACGCGCTGACCGACGCGAACGGCAACTCGTTGTTCCCGCGCTGGATCCTGAACAGCTTCATCCTGTCGGCCAGCATCACGGTGGCCCAGGTGTTCTTCTGCTCGCTGGCCGGGTTCTCCTATGCGCGGCTGAACTTCCCCGGCAAGAACATCATCTTCGCGGCAATGATCTCGACGATGATGATTCCGGGCATGGTGCTGCTGATCCCGCAGTATCAGATCCTCAACGCCATGCACCTGATCAACACGTATGGAGCGATCATCGTGCCGAGCTTGACGAGCGCGGCCTCGATCTTCCTGATGACGCAGTTCTTCCGAGCGATCCCCAAGGACCTGGACGAAGCGGCCTGGATCGATGGGGCGGGGATCTGGACGACGTACTGGCGGATCATCTTGCCGCTGGCGAAGCCGGCGCTGATCACGGTGGCACTGTTCGCCTTCCAGGGCATGTGGAACAACTTCCTGGGGCCGTTGGTGTTCCTGAACACGCCGGAGATGTTCCCGCTGACGGTGGGGCTGAGCTTCCTGAAGGGGCAGTACGGCACCTTCTATAATGTGGTGCTGGCGGGTTCGATGTTCAACACGTTACCGATGGTGCTGATGTTCCTGATCTTCTCGCGCTTCTATGTGCAGGGGGCCACGTATAGTGGTGTCAAGGGCTAGGCGCGGTACAGGAGCCACATGGGACTAGTACGCATCGCGTTTACGCGCGCCATCCAGGATTGGTGGTACGCGCTCATCAACCTGGCCGTCATTAACCTGATCTGGTTCGCCTGCGTCGTGACAGTGGTCGCCGGTCCGCCGGCGACCGCTGCGCTGCTCGTCGTCGCCCGCGACGCCGCCGTGGGCCAGGGCGCGGAGTTCAGCAGTTTCTTCGCGGCGTTGCGGCGGCTGTTCTGGCGGGCCTGGAAGCTGGGAGTCGTGACTGCGCTGGGCACAGTCATGCTGATCTTCGATATCTATTTCTATGCCGATCGCTTGAACGGCACCGGCGTGCTCTACACCGCGGGCATCGTCTTCCTGCTTTATGTACTGGTGATCTGGATTGAACTCCAATTCATCGCCTGGCCGCTGCTGGTCGACCGGCCGGAGATGCAGGTGCGCCATGTGCTACGTAACTCCGCCGTGGTGACTCTGCGGATGCCGGGGGCCAGTTTTCTGTTGTTCTTCCTGGTCGCGGTCCTGACGGTGCTCTCGGTATACCTGGCGCCCTTCGTAGCCCTGGCCCTGGGCGCGGTGGTGGCGCTCATGGTGCAGCATTATCTCCACCTGGCCGCGCCCATCCTGGCGAACTTTCCCCCACGCCCCGGCGAAGGCTTTCCCGATGCGCCGCCTGTCTCGGCGGAATAACCGCGCGCCCTATACCAGGACGCAAAACTCTGACAGA
>JAICKM010000420.1 GCA_025927935.1 Chloroflexia bacterium
AATCGTCCAGGGTGCCGTGCCAGAACGGGTAGTACGACAGCCCGATCCAGTCGAAGTCGACGCCCTGGGCCAGAATCTGGTCATAGAAGCGCTGGGCGCCGGGCGCATCCCCACCGCGGTCGATATGGATCATGGTCGCCGGGCCATGCCCCAGCGGCCCGGCCTCCCGCGCACCGGCGATGCCGGCCTTGAGCAAGGTGGCGAATTCGGTCCAGTGCTCCTGGCCGTCGCGGTCGATCCGGCCGTGCGGCCAGAGCATCCCCGCCGTCACCTCGTTGCCGATCTGCACGATGTCGGGCGCCGCGCCCTGGGCGATCAGCGTGGCAATCGCCGTGCGTGTGTAGTCGTGCACCGTCTCCGCCAGCGTTCGCAGGTTCTGACCCTGCCAGGCGGCTGGGATGTGCTGCTTGGCTGGATCGGCCCAAAAGTCCGAGTAGTGCAGGCAGAGCAGAAATCGCAGGTGGGCCTGCCTGGCCCGCCGCGCCATGGTCGTGACATCGGCCAGCGCGTTGAATTCGTTCGGCGGATCGACCCAGAGCCGCAGGCGCACCCAGTTCCAGCCGTGGCCGGCCAGGATCTGCTCGGCGGGCCGGGCGCCGGTCGCATCAGAGAACGACTTGCCCGCCGCTTCAAGCGCGCTGAGCGTAGAGATGTCGCCTCCGCGGATCAGGGAATCGGCGGTATTGTCGGAAGTCTCCGGCACATAGTCCTCCACTGCCTTGCAGTCGAGCTTAGGGCGGTGCTGAAGGCGGACGCGCGATCAGCAGTGTGAACCTGGTAACGGCACAAGAGGACAAGCAAGACATGTGCCGGTAACGCAGAAAGCAACCGGGGCGGCCCGGCATGGGGGGAAATAAGCACGACCGCGATGCCGGTTTGCCGCGACTGCGCAGCAGCCGTCCGCGGCAACACGTCCGCCGATGGCTCAAAGCTTGCTTGGGGTGATCCCCGACGTTCCCGCCGATCCTGGTGTTAATCACAGTCTGTGGCGGCGATTGATCGCCCGCGGCACTGGATCGGCGACCTGATTCTAGCCGGCGTGACACAGTGAAACCCATGCCTAATACGGAGAGTGACCGATGACCGACCGCATGGAGTGGATGTACGGGCGCTTGCCCCACTTCGCCTATGGAGGCGACTACAATCCGGAGCAGTGGACCCCGGCGTTCGGCTATGAGGATGAGCGCATCTGGCAGGATGATATGCGCCTGATGCGCCTGGCCCACGTCAACGTAGCCACGGTCGGGGTCTTTAGCTGGGTCGCGCTGCAACCCGACGAAACGACCTTCACCTTCGGCTGGCTGGATCGCATCATGGATCTGCTGGCCGAGAACGGCCTCTTCGCATGCCTGGGCACGGGGACCGCAGCGCAACCCGCCTGGCTGTCGGCGGCGTATCCCGACGTGCTGCTCGTGGACGAAACCGGCCTGCGCCACGGGCACGGGAAGCGCCAGAATTATTGTCCGACCAGTCCGGATTTTCGCCGGCTTTCGGCGGGCCTGGCCCGGCGCCTGGCCGAACGCTATCGCGACCATCCGGCCCTGCTGTTGTGGCATGTGAGCAACGAATACGGGCCGTCCTGTTACTGCGAGCGGTGCGCGGCCCGGTTCCGCACCTGGTTGCAAGCCCGCTACGGCGCCCTGGATGAGGTCAACCAGCGCTGGCAGACGGCCTTCTGGAGCCATACCTATACCAAGTGGGAGCAGATCGAGCCGCCCGGCCCGCGTGGCGAGACGAGTATCCAGGGGTTGGCGCTCGACTACAAGCGCTTCATGTCGGATATGAATCTGGAATGCTACCGGGGGGAAGCAGATGTCCTGCACGCTGTGACCCCGGATGTCCCCGTGACTACCAATTTCATGCGGTACTACAAACCGCTGGACTACTTTGCCTGGGCGCCCTACCTCGACGTGATCTCCTGGGACTCCTATCCCCAACGGGAGGACCATCCCAGTTCGACGGCGCTGATGCATGACCTCATGCGCGGACTCAAGGGCGGGCAGTCCTGGCTGCTGATGGAGCAGACGCCGAGCCAGGTGCAGTGGCGCCCGCATAACCCGCTCAAGCGGCCCGGTGTGCTGCGCCTGTGGAGCTACCAGGCGGTGGCCCGCGGGTCGGATGCGGTGATGTATTTCCAGTGGCGCCAGTCGCGGGGGGCGGCGGAGAAGTACCACGGCGCCGTCGTGAGTCACGCTGGGTATGAACACACGCGCGTGTTCGGCGAGGTCGCGGAACTGGGCGCGGAACTCGAGCGGCTGGGGAACGGCATCCTGGGCACCCGCGTGCCCGCCCGCGTCGCCCTGGTCTTTAGCTGGCCCAACTGGTGGAATGTCGAATACCGGCCCGGTCCGAGCAGCGCCCTAGACTACGTCGAAGAGGTGCAACGCTACTACCGGACGCTGTGGGAGCGCAACATTGCCGTGGATGTCGTCTCGCCCGATAGCGACCTGACGAACTACGCCCTGGTGATCGCTCCGCTGCTGAACATGGTGAGCGCGGAACAAGGGGCGGCGCTCACCCGCTATGTGGAAAAGGGCGGCACCTTCCTGACGACTTTTTTCAGTGGCGTGGTGGACGAGAACGATCGCGCCTGGCTGGGCGGCTATCCCGGCCCGCTGCGCAAGATGCTGGGCATCTGGGTAGAGGAGTTCGATCCGCTGGAACCCGACATGCGCAACCGGGTACTCGTGCCACAGGGGAGCTGGCTGCCGCAGGGCAGCTACGATTGCGACCTCTGGTGCGATCTGGTCCATTTGGAAGGTGCCCAGGCGCTGGCGACCTATGAAGAGGACTTTTATGCGGGCCGCCCGGCCCTCACCGAGCATCGCTACGGCAAAGGGCGGGCGCTTTACGTCGCCACGCGCCCGGCCCAACCGCTGATCGCCGCGGTTATTGAGCGGCTGTTGGACGACGTGGGCGTGGCCGCGCCACTGGAAGCCCCGGCCGGCGTGGAGGTCACGCGCCGCGAGGGAGACGGACAAAGCTACCTCTTTGTCTTGAATCACAACACGATTCCCGTGCACGTAACGCTGCCCGCCCCCATGCAGAATCTCGTGACCGGAGAAACATGCGAGAGCACCGTGGTCTTGCCCCCGCTGGAAGTTGCCATCTTGACGACGACTTAAATCACATTGGAGTACCCAACATGGAATACACACATCTTGGTCGTACAGGCTTGCAGGTCAGCCGCCTGTGCCTGGGCACTATGAACTTTGGCTCCCAGGCGGACGAAGCAGACAGCTTTGCGATCATGGACGGGGCGCGTGAGCAGGGCATCAACTTCTTTGACACGGCCAACGTCTACAGCACCAAGCGCGGCGAAGGCCACTCCGAGCAGATCATTGGCCGCTGGTTCGCGGCGCACCCCGGCGCCCGCAACCAGGTCGTCCTGGCGACCAAGGTTTATAACCCGATGGGTGACGGACCCAACGACCGCGGGCTGTCGGCGTACCATATCCGGCGGGCGTGCGAAGAAAGCCTGCGCCGGCTGCAAACCGACCACATCGACATCTACCAGATGCACCACATCGATCGTTCCACCCCATGGGAAGAGATCTGGCAGGCCATGGAGCAGTTAGTGCGCGAGGGCAAAGTGCTGTACGTGGGCAGCAGCAACTTCGCCGGTTGGCATATCGCGCAGGCCCAGTGCGCCGCCGCGACCCGGCATTTCATGGGCCTCGTCTCCGAGCAGAGCCGCTACAGCCTTCGCGATCGGACAATCGAGTTGGAGGTGATCCCCGCCTGCCGCGAATACGGGCTGGGGCTGATTCCGTGGAGTCCCCTGGCCGGGGGCCTGCTCGCGGGATCCAGCGATCAAGCCGGCACCGGCCGCCGCGCCAGCGAGTGGATGCCCAAGGAGATCGCCCAATACAGCGTGCAGTTGGAGGAGTACACGGCGCTCTGCCGGGAGTTGGGCGAAGAACCGGCGGATGTGGCGCTCGCCTGGCTGCTGCACAACCCGGTGGTGACCGGCCCGATCATCGGCCCGCGCACCGTGGCGCAATTGGAGGGCAGTGTGCGGGCGTTGGCGATCCCGCTTCGCCCGGAGATCCTGGCGCGGCTGGACGAAATCTGGCCCGGCCCCGGCGGTGAAGCCCCGGAAGCGTACGCCTGGTAAGGGCACGCCAGGAACAGGCGCGTCGTGACCGCCCCAGGGCGGGAACTGCCCCCCTGGCCAGGCGGCGGCTGCGAGACCAGCCGGTGTCCGCCAAGGCCCAGCCGGCTTGCGACCGGGCCTGCCGTGGGTCCCAGAGGGGCACATCATAGCGCAAATCCAGGCGCGTTATATTAATCGACTCGCCGCCGCTGGTCATGCTCGCTACATCCGTCCGCAGCCGTGGCCGATCAAAGCCCGCATGTGTGAACTTCACAATACCCGCGCTAGAGGTACTTGCGATGCTTCCTTGTTCCTGGCGGACCTGGCCGCGAATCAGGTCCCTGGTCCTGTTCGGCGCGCTACTCGTGGCGGTATGCGGCTGTGCTACGGCGACCACCCCGCCGGCGCCTGTCGCCGCCGGTCCACGCACCGTCATCGTCCAGTTGTTCGAGTGGAAATGGACCGACATCGCGCAAGAGTGCGAGAACTTCCTGGGCCCGCGGGGCTACAAAGGCGTGCAGATCTCGCCGCCCCAGGAGGCGATCGTGTCGGCCGGCAACCCGTGGTGGGTCAGCTATCAGCCGGTCAGCTATAAGCTCGACAGCCGCAACGGCAGCCAGGCTGAGTTCACAGACATGGTCAAGCGCTGCAATGCGGCGGGGGTGGCGATCTACGCCGACGCCGTGATCAATCATATGACCGGCGCGGACAGCGGCACCGGCAACGCGGGCACCACCTTCACTCACTATGCCTATCCCGGCCTCTATCAATACGAGGATTTCCACCATTGTGGCATGAACGGTAACGACGATATCATCTCCTATCAGAACCGCACCGAAGTCCAGACCTGTGAGTTGCTGAACCTGGCCGACTTGAACACCGGATCGGTGCATGTGCAAGACACCCTGGCCGGCTACCTGAACAATCTCTTGAGCATGGGGGTGGCGGGCTTCCGCATTGACGCCGCCAAGCATATCGCCGCCCAGGAGTTGCACACCATCCTGGGTAAGATCAACAAGACGCTAAGCGGCGCCCAACCCTACATCTATCAGGAAGTGATCGAAGGCGCCAGCGAGCCGATCAAGGCCGGCGAATACACGATGAACGGCAATGTGACCGAGTTCAAGTATGGCGATCTGCTCAGCACCGTCATCAGCTCCGGTTCGCTGGCCGATCTGAGTTCATTCGGATCGGCCTCCGTGTTCTTGCCGAGCAACTCGGCGATGGTCTTCATCGACAACCACGACACGCAGCGTAGCCGGGCCGGAGCGGGCGGCGTCCTGACGTTTAAGGACGGACCGCTCTACCATCTGGCGGTGACCTACATGCTGGCCTGGCCCTACGGCCAGCCGATCGTGATGTCGAGCTACCAGTTCGATAACGCAGACCAGGGGCCGCCGGCCAACGCCGACGGGAGTATCCGGCCGGTCTACACGACCGGCGCCCCCGACTGCGGGCAGGGACGGTGGGTTTGCGAGCAACGCTGGCCGGACGTGGCCGGGATGGCGGGCTTCCGCAACTATACCGCGGCTGCGCCGGAGGTGAGCAATTGGTGGAGCGACAACAACAACACCATCGCCTTTGGACGGGGGGATAAGGGCTTCGTGATCATCAACCGCGAGAACCAGGATGTGCAGAACACCTTCCAGACAAGCCTGCCTGCGGGCACGTATTGCGACGTAACGAAGGGCACCCTGGCGGCGGATGGCAAAAGCTGCACCGGGCCAACCGTAACGGTCAGCAACGCCGGCCAGATCAGCGCCACCGTCCCGGCGATGAGCGCAGTGGCGATTCATGGCGGAGCCAAAGTCGCCGGCCCATGACCGGCCGGCACGACAAGGCACCCGGCGCCATCAAATGCTTCAGGACTCGAGTGCCTCCATTTCTTGCAATACAACCGTAGTTGGTGCCGGGTATTACCCGGCGTGCCCACCGGCTCACGCCCATGTCCAACGGCAGCAGAAGCAGGCCCGCGCGGGCGTGAAGTGCGGAACCGTCAGGGCGACGGAACCGGGCGCGCGCCCATCACGCTTGCTGTGCTCGGCGGGATATGTTATGCTCTCCCTGGAGATCGTCTGCCATCCCCAAATGCCCAGGAGATCGATGCCCACCGTGCCATCCCCGCCCGCCCTTGCCGCGCTCACCGACGATTGGGTGTTCGGCTGGGATCCGACCCCTGGTATTGTCTCGGTATG
>JAICKM010001006.1 GCA_025927935.1 Chloroflexia bacterium
TCGGCACCACGCTGCTCTGTCTGCTGGTGGCCTTCAACATGAGCGGCCTCTACCGCCTGAGCCGGGGCGCCTCCCGCGTCGATGAGTTCTATAAGCTCACCGCGGCGATTTCGCTGGGGACCGTCGGGTCCATCGCCGTCAACTCGGTGCTGCTGGGCGACCGCTTTATCTACTCCCGGCTGATTCTCGTGTTCGGCTGGTTTTTCTGTATCCTGTTTGCCGCCACGGGCCGGTTGTTCTATAGCGGCGCCGTCGGCTATCTGCGTAAGCGCGGGGTGAGCCTCCAGCGCGTGCTGGTCATCGGCCAAGGCGACGCCGCCCGCACGATCCTGGATCGCATGCAAGCGCGCCCGGAGTTGGGCTATCGCATCCTGGGTATCATCGAGCCGCCCCGCCTGACCGAGGAGCGCGCCGTCTGGGATACACCAGTGCTGGGCCGGGTCGAGGATATCGAGCGGGTCGCCCGCGAGAACCGCGCCGACGAAGTGATCGTGGCGATGCCGGGCGCCACCCCGGCCGAGTTATTTGATATCGTCTCCAACTGCCAGGACGCCAACGTCTCGATCAAGCTCTATCCCGATATCGTCCAGTTGATGATCGAACCCGAAGTGAACCTGGGCCTGCTCGGCGGCATCCCGATGTACAATGTGCGCGACGTGGCGCTGCGCGGGTGGAACCGCGTGCTCAAGCGCGCGTTCGACATGGTCTTCAGCGCCGCCGTGCTGGTGCTTTCCTCACCGCTGCTGCTGCTCATCGCGCTGATCGTCAAGCTGGACTCGCCGGGGCCGGTCTTCTTTATCCAGGAGCGCGTCGGCCTCGACGGCAAGATCATCCATGTGATCAAGTTCCGCACGATGCGCACCGATGTCAGCGGGCCGGGCTGGACGGTGGAGGGCGACCCGCGCCGCACGCGCAGCGGTAAGTGGCTGCGCCGCTTCTCGCTCGACGAATTGCCGCAGTTCATCAACGTGCTGCTCGGCGAAATGAGCGTGGTCGGCCCGCGCCCCGAACAACTCTACTTCGTGCAGCAGTTCAGCCTGACCATCCCGCGCTACATGCGCCGCCACCGCGAGAAGGCGGGCATCACCGGCTGGGCGCAGGTCAACGGCCTGCGCGGCGACACCTCCATCGAGGAGCGCACGCGCTACGACCTCGACTATGTTGAGCGCTGGTCGCTGCTGTTCGACCTGAAGATTATCGCCCGCACTGTGGTCCAATTGCTACGCGGTAGCGCCTATTAGCGGGTGAGACCGGTCAGGGTGCCCGGCTTCCTGGCGGGGGAAGCGGTACCCGTCCGGCTCGCTCCGCGTTTTGTGAGTCCCTGATGACGACCCATACACCCCTGCCACGCGAAGTGCTGGCTGCCGCCGAGCAGCATCTGACCGGCGCCGACCCGGTGCTGGCCCAGGTGATCGCGACCACCGGCCCGTGTACGCTAGCGCGGCAAAGCGATCTGTTCGGCGCGCTGGCCGAATCGATCATCAGCCAGCAAATCTCGGTCAAAGCCGCGGACGCCATCATGCGCCGCTTCCTTAACCTGTTGCCCGCCGGACACCTGGACCCCGCGGCTATCCTGGCTCTGCCCGAAGAGGCGCTGCGCGAGGCCGGCCTGTCGCGGGCCAAGGCAGTCTACCTCCGGGACCTGGCGGCGCATGTGGCCGATGGGCGGCTGGACCTGGCCGGGCTGGAACAGGAGCCGGACGACGCCGTCATTGCGGCGCTGCTGCCGGTGAAGGGTATCGGGCGCTGGACGGCGGAGATGTTCCTGATCTTCGCCCTGGGCCGCCTCGACGTGCTGCCGGTGGACGACCTGGGCTTCCGCCGGGCCGTGCAACTGCGCTACAATCTGCCCGATCTGCCGGTGCGTACCACGCTCCCCGCCCTGGCCGAACCCTGGCGCCCCTACCGCTCCATCGCCACCTGGTATCTCTGGCGTACCCTCAACAACACGCCCGCTCTGTAAGAAACAGGGGCGGCACTTCTCGTTGTCATGCTGAACGGAGTGAAGCATCTCGTCTTTCCCCGGACGAGACTCTTCGCTGCGCTCA
>JAICKM010000254.1 GCA_025927935.1 Chloroflexia bacterium
CGGGCCGTGGCCCTGGCGCCCCACGATCCCGACGTGCTCTATAACCGCGCGCTCTTCCATCAGGAACTGGGGGATATGTCTCGCGCTGCGGTTGATTGGCTACAGATGCAGGCGTTACGCCGCGAGGCCCGCCCCCACCTGACAGGCCAGCTCGCGCCAGCGCCCCACCGCCCGTTGCAGAACCAGCCCGCGCATCTCCAGATACCGCCCGCGCCCCCGGCGCCCATCGACGAACTCTATTGGCGTGGCATCCACTATGTCGAAACCGGCAACTCGCCCGCCGGCATCGGTGCGCTCCTGCAGGTGCTGGATTACCGGCCCGCCGACCCCGATGTGCTCTACCGTCTGGCCTGGGCCTGGGCCCGCGCGGGCGACTACAGCGAGGCACTGCAATGGCTCGGCGCCGCCCTGGCGATCCGCCCCGCGCTGGCCGCCCTGGCCGATCAGGAACCCGCCTTTGCCCCCTGCCGGCTGCCGGAGATTTAGCGGACCACCCCATTGATTCCGATGGGCGCGCAGGCTAGTTTGAAACGGGTGCCTACATCGCGTAAGGGGCGGCCGGGCGGGTTTGTAACCGGTCCCGACCCCGGCAAATCATGGGGCGTGGCTACTAGCGGCCCCACCCCCGCGCCGTTAACAACTCCCTAACAAGTTGCCGCCCAGATGTTAATGCCTTCCTAACCAAAGCGCAGGCGACAAGCGCCATAATAGACCTGTACCGTTCCAGGCCGAGACTCCCTCTCCGGTGCAGTTCTCCGCCTGGATTTCTCTTGCCGGCAGGCCGCCCCGCTTGCAACCCGCCGGTTGTTACCTGGTCCAATCAGCGCCCATCCCGGCATTAATAGGCCGTTAACATGGTCCCGGCAACCTTTAACGTGTTGCTAATCTTCCATTAAAACCCTCCCGTCATACTGGTCCTTGAATAAATCAGTGGATTAGAGCGCGCGTATGTGGGGCACCGCCCCGGCGCGACGCCAGTATGATATGGAGGAGATTCTCAAGCATGTCTGTTCTTTCTTCGCTGCGCTGGGGCCGGCAGGCGGCCCTGGCCGGGCTGGTGGGCGCCGGCCTGTTACTCTCGGCCTGCGGCGACAATGCCGCACCGGCGGGCGGCGCGCCCGCGCCGACTAACACCCCGGCTGCCGCCGCGCCCACCAATACGCCTGTGCAGGTGGGTTCCGGCAGCGTGCTGATCAACGGCGCGGGGGCGACCTTCCCGGTGCCGATCTACAGCAAGTGGTTCCAGACCTACAGCACCTCGGTCAACAAAGATGTGGCCTTCAACTACCAACCTATCGGCTCCGGCGGCGGCATCAGCGCCATTACCGCCAAGACAGTCGATTTCGCCGGCTCCGATGCGCCGTTGAGCGACGACCAACTTGCCAAGGCGCCGGGCCTGTTGCACATCCCCACCGTCGCCGGAGCCGTCGTCCTGGCCTATAACGTCCAGGGCGTCACGAGCGGCCTGGTCCTCGACGGCGACACCGTCGCCGGCATCTTCCTAGGCGACATCACCAGGTGGAACGATCCCAAGATCGCCGCGCTGAATGCGGGCGTGACTCTGCCCGCCGCCGATATCGCCGTGGTCCACCGCTCCGACGGTTCGGGCACGACCAACATCTTCACCGATTACCTGAGCGCGGTCAGCGCCGACTGGCAGAGCAAGGCCGGCAAGGGCACCTCGGTGAACTGGCCGGTCGGCCTGGGCGGCAAGGGCAATCCGGGCGTGGCCGGGCTGGTCAAGCAGACGGACGGCAGCATCGGCTATGTCGAGCTGGCCTACGCCGAGCAGAACAAGATCCCTTACGCCAAGCTGAAGAACAAGGCCGGGCAGGTGGTCAGCGCGACCATCGACGCGACCAACGCGGCGGCCAACGGCATCACGGTCCCGGCGGACTTCCGGGTGTCCATTGTCAACTCGGCGGACCCGGCGGCGTGGCCTATCGCGGGCTTCACCTACGTGCTGGTCTACCAGGACCTGAACAACATCAAGGACGCGGCGAAAGCCAAGGCGCTAGTCGACTACCTGTGGTGGGCCACACACGACGGCGAGGCGCAGGCGAAAGACCTGCTCTACGCCCAGCCCTCGGCGGACCTGACGGCAAAGATCGAGACGGAGTTGCGCGCGATTACCTTCAACGGCCGGCCGGTCCTGAGCAAGTAATCGGCAACGATGCCGGTTGGGTGGCGTGCCGGGGGCGCGCCACCCAACCGGCACGATTAATCAAGTGGTCCGCGTCACTCTGAGCGCAGCGAAGAGTCTCCTCGTTTGGACCCCAACGAGACGAGATGCTTCACTCCGTTCAGCATGACACTAGACGCTTGTCACTCTGAGCGCAGCGAAGAGTCTCTTCGCTTGGACCCCAACGAGACGAGATGCTTCGCTGCGCTCAGAATGACAAATAAGACAAAGGAGCCACTATGGCTGTGACGACACGCGGTCCCGTGCTGACCCGGCCCGGACGGGGCACGGGCGGCGCCGACCCGCTGTTCAAACGCCTGACCCTGGGCCTGGCCTCCGCCGTGATTCTGGTGGTCATCGCCATGCTGGCGAACATGACCTGGGAGTCGCGCGAGAGCATCGCTCGCTTCGGCCTGGGCTTCCTGGGCGGCCAGGTCTGGGACCCGGTGCATGCCGTCTACGGAGCCTTGCCGTTCATCTACGGCACGCTGATCACCTCGCTGATCGCGCTGCTGCTGGCCGGGACCATCGGCCTGGGCGCGGCGCTCTTCCTCACCGAAATCGCCCCGTCCTGGCTACGCACGCCGCTTTCGTTCTTGATCGAGCTATTGGCGGCCATTCCCAGCGTCGTCTACGGCGTCTGGGGCATCTTCGTGCTGGGGCCGTTCCTCAAGGCGGACGTGGTGCCGGGCCTCAAGGCCACGCTGGGCTGGACGCCGTTCTTCTCCGGCACGTTCTATGGCCCGTCGCTGTTCACCGCCTCGCTGGTGCTGGCGATCATCGTGTTGCCCATCGTGACGGCGGTCAGCCGCGACGTGATCCTGGCCGTGCCCGACAACCAGCGCGAGGCGATGATCGGGCTGGGGGCCACGCGCTGGGAAGTGATCAGCCGGGCGGTGATCCCCTACGCGCGCAGCGGCATCCTGGGCGCGCTGATCCTGGGCCTGGGCCGGGCCATGGGCGAGACCATGGCCGTGACCATGCTCATCGGCAACCGCGGCCAGATCAAGCCGTCGCTCTTCTCGTTCGGCGACACGCTCTCCAGCGTGCTGGCGAACCAGTTTGCCGAGGCCAGCGAGGGGCTGCAACGCGGCTCGCTGATCGAACTGGCGTTGATTTTGCTGGTCATCAGCCTGGTCATCAACGCCCTGGCCCGGCTGCTGGTTTGGAAGGCCGGTAGCAACGTGCAGGGCACGGGGAGGATTTAGTCATGGCCGCGCAAGTAACGACGGCGCCGCGCCGCCTGCATCACGCGCCGGGCGTCCTCCAGCGGCGGCGTGCCCGCAGCCTGGTCATGAGCGGGCTGTTCTGGACGGCGACGATTGCCGCCGTGATCCCGCTGGTGGCCGTGCTGTTGTGGGTCTTCCTCCAGGGGTTGCCCGCGCTCAACGTTGCCTTCTTCACAAAGCTACCCGGCCCGCCCGACGACCCCAACCAGGGCGTCGCCAACGCCATCGTCGGCACGCTCGAATTGCTGGGCATCGGCGGGCTGATCGCCGTGCCGATTGGCGTGGGCGCGGGTATCTATATCGCTGAGTTTGGCGGCAGCCGCTATAACACGATCCTGCGCTTCGCCACCGACGTGCTGAGCGGGGTGCCCTCGATCACTATCGGCGTGTTCGTCTACGCGCTGGTGGTGTTGCCGATGCAGCAGTTCTCGGCGCTGGCCGGGGGCGTGGCCCTCGCGCTGGTCATGCTGCCGCTGCTCATCCGCACCACAGAGGAGATGCTACGGCTGGTGCCCGGCTCGATCCGCGAGGCGGCGCTGGCCCTGGGCGCGCCCACCTGGCGCACGATCCTGCGCTACGCGCTGCCCGCCGCGCTGCCTGGCATCATCACCGGCGGCTTGCTGGCGATGGCCCGCGCCGCCGGGGAAACCGCGCCGCTGCTGTTCACCGCCCTGGGCAACAACCAGTGGAACCGCGGCCTGACCGAACCGATTGACGCATTGACCCTGAAGGTCTATTTCTACGCGGGCCAGGCGTATGACGTCTGGCGCCAGATCTCGTGGGCGGGCGCCGTAGTCTTGACGCTCCTGGTCCTCATCACCAGCGTCCTGGCCCGCCTCGCCACAAGGAGTCGCCATGCTCGATAATATGCAATCGCTGTTAGAAGTCGCCAATGAGCGGCGCGCAAACGGCAAGGGCGCCGGGACCGGTCTGACCCTGCCCACCCAGTATCTGCCGGCCACCGATGGCCCGCCCGCGGCGGAGGCTGAGGGGTCGCCCGCGCTGGCGGTCAGCGACCTGCACGCCTGGTACGGCAGCTTCCAGGCCCTCGCCGGGATCAACCTGGAGGTGGCCCCCCGGCAGATCACGGCGCTGATCGGCCCGTCGGGCTGCGGCAAATCGACCTTCCTGCGCTGCCTCAACCGCATGCACGAGGTGGTGCCCGGCGGGCGGGCGCGCGGGCAGGTGCGGTTCGAGGGCGAGGACATCTACGCGCGGGGCGTGGACCCGGTGCTGGTGCGCCGCTATATCGGCATGGTCTTCCAGAAGCCCAACCCCTTCCCCACCAAGTCGATCTTCGAGAACGTGGCGGCGGGCCTGCGCATCGCCGGGGCGCCGAAGAGCCTGATCGCCGAGCGGGTGGAGCGGAGTTTGCGCCAGGCGGCGCTCTGGGACGAGGTGAAGGACAAACTCAACCACGCCGCCACGGCGCTGTCGGGCGGCCAGCAGCAGCGCCTCTGCCTGGCCCGCACCATCGCCGTCGAGCCGCAGATCATCCTGATGGACGAACCGGCCAGCGCGCTCGACCCCATCGCCACGCTCAAGATCGAGGAACTGATGCTCGAACTGAAGCAGCAGTACACCATTGTCATCGTGACGCACAACATGCAGCAGGCGGCGCGCGTGTCCGACACCACGGGCGTGTTCATGGTCCGCCCCGACCGCGCGGGCGAACTGATCGAAGTCGGGCCGACGCGGCAGATTTTCACCAATCCGCAGAACTCGCGCACGGAAGCGTATATCACGGGCCGCATCGGGTAGCATCGGCCACCGTGCTTGCGCGTTATAGGGGCCGGTTTCAAACCGGCCTGTTGCCTGTCAGAATCACTTTAGAAGGGAACAACAGCGTATGGCCCGCGAGACATTTCAACGGAGCCTGACGGAGATCCAGGACGCGGTCCTGGCGATGGGCGGCCTGGTGGACCGGGCCATCGAGCGCTCGACCCGGTCGATGCAGACGCGCGACCTGGCCCTGGCCCGCTCGGTCATCACCGGCGACCAGGACATCAACGACGAGCGCTTCCGCATCGAGGAACAATGCCTGTTGCTGATCGCCACCCAGGCGCCGATGGCGAGCGATCTGCGGCGGCTGGCCGCGGCGCTGAACATCATCACCGACCTGGAGCGTATGGCCGACCACGCGGTGGGCAACGCGCGCATCACCATCCTGATCGGGGACGAGCCGCCGCTGAAGCCGCTGATCGACGTGCCGCGTATGGCCGGCCTCTGCCGCGAGATGCTGCACGCTGCGCTTGACTCCTTCGTGCGCGCCGACGCCGACGCGGCTTACCAGATCGCCTACCGCGACGACGAGGTGGACCAGCTTTACGACCAGGTCTACCGCGAACTGCTGACGTTCATGATGGCCGACCCCGGCACGATCAACCGGGCGACGCACCTGCTCTGGGCGGCGCACAACCTGGAGCGCATCGCCGACCGCGTGACCAACATCTGCGAGCGCGTCGTCTTCCTCGCCACGGGCCGCATGGCCGAAATCAAGGGCAAAGCCGCCCGCGCGCCCGGCCCGTGAACGGGCGGGCAACGCGCACGAAGGCCGCCTGCGCGGCCTGGCGCCCGGCGCGCGCCCGCTCAGCGCGCGGCGAGGCCGCTGACATCCCAGGTTAGGATCGTGCCATCGAACTGCCCGATGGAGACCAGCGTCTTGCCGTCGGGGGTGAAGGCCGCCGCCTGCACGGCGCCCTGGTGCCCGGCCAGGTAGACGACCTGCCCTTGCCGGTTGCCCGGATCGATGATCCCCAGCCGCCCCGCCGCCACCGCCAGCAGCCGCCCGTCGGGGCTGAAAGCCAGGTTGTTCACGTCGTCGTATTGGGGTCCCGCTATTGGAAACTCGGCCAGGACCTTCTCTGGGTGCGCCCCGTCGCGCAGACGGACGAACTGCAAATTCTCATTCGGCTTGCGATCAGCCACGGGCGTGTTAAAGTGCAGATCCGTTTCACCAGTCGCCAGGATGCCACCGTCGGGGCTATAAGTTGCTACCCGGATCAAGCTTTGCATGGATCGCAAGACGTTGGTGGACGTGGGCGGCTGAGCGGCAAGATTCCAGATCGTCAAATCTCCACCCGATTGGACCAGCAAGCTGCTGTCGTGACTAAAAGTCAGATGCTCCGTGACGCGGTTACCATCCGGTAGAGCCACGGGGGACGCCTCCGGCCGGGTGGCATCCCAGAGGAATGTTTTATCGAGTTGCGTAACGAAGGCCAGCGTCCGGCCGTCGGGACTCCAGGACAGCGCCTGGATGCTGCTTGTGGACGTGTAGACGGGCCGTGTCGCCACCCCCGGCGTAGCGACCGACCAGAGGCGCACCACGCCCGCATTATCGCCCGACGCGAGGCGGCGCCCGTCGGGCGCGAAGGCCACGACGTTGCAACCCGCTGGTTGCGGCCAGATCGCGGCCGGCGCGGTGGCGAACCCGCCCAGGTTCCAGAGCCGGATATTATGATCGCGCTGGAAGGAATTGCCGGTGCAGGTCGCGGCCATGCGGCCGTCGGGCCGCAGCGCCATGTCCTCAACGATGCTCGGTTGGATCGCCACGATGCCGGGCTGGATGGTGGCATAGCCGGTCTCCGCATGGGTGGCCGCCGCCGCGCCGGCCATACCCAGGCTGCCGAGCAGGAGGACCAGCCCGCCGCCGAGCAGCAGGCGGCGCGCGGCGGGGTGCCCGCGGGGCGGAAGCCCGGTCGGGGGCGCCGGTCCCGCAGGCACGAGCGGCGGGGGCGCTTCCGCGCTAGTCAGGGCGCCCTCCGGCAAGCCGGCGCCTGGCGGCAACGCGGGCGCCTCCTCTGCCGGGGCGCTTGCCTCCCGCGGCGCGACCGGCGCCCGATCCAGGTAGAACAGCGTCCACAGGACCAACTCGAAGGCGGCCACCGGCGCGTTGATCAGGGTGAACACCACCCAGCGCAGCAGCACCAGCAGCAGCCCGGCCCCGGTGAGCGGCGCCTCGCTACTCAACTGGTTCGTGGGTAATCCGGTCACGCCGGTCAAATGCTCGACGGCGGTGCCCAGCCCGAAGGTCAGCAAGCCCAGCGCAAGGGAAGTCAGCAGCAGAGCGCCGGTCATGCGCGGGTTGCGCCCCGCCAGCTGGGCGGCGGCGCCGAGCGCGGGGTACAGCGTTTTACGGTCCAGAATCAGCGCGATCAGGGTCAGTTGCAGGATCACGGTGCCGATGATCACCACGACCACGCCGGCCAACGCAGCGGCGGTAATCCCGGCAACACTGGGCACGCCCGTGAGCGAGTTCCTCAGCGCCGGGGCCAGCACCGCCAGCGACAACCCGAAGCCGAACAGAACGCCCAACAGCACCAGGAACACTACCAGCCGCCGCACCCGCCCGGACCCGGCGCCCCCCGCCGCCCAGAGCGCGCCCAGTGACAGCGGCTCGCCCAACCGGGCGATCTGCGCAGTGCCAGCGACCACCGCGGCCACCGCGCGCGGATACAACCAGACCCAGAAGATCAACCCCAGAAACCCGAACAGGCTTTGCCATTCCAGCGGCAAATACGCGCCGCTCCAGGCGCCGGAAAACGCCAGCACGAGACCCAGGATCAGAAAGGCCGGGCAGATGCGCATCAGGGTGATGCTCCGCCCGAGCAGTGCGCGGTAGGTCATGGGGGATAGAATCCTTTTTTCTTCAACGGGATGGTCGCACGGAATTTCATGCCTATTATAGCATAATTCGCGGGGGATGTGGGTGCGCGTCACCGTGTTGCATCGCGGCGGGCGGACCAACCTTTCCCCCGGCCCCCCCGCCACGGGGTGGGGAGCCACTCTCCGGCGCGAGCACGATTCCGCCCTTCCCGCAGCGGGAAGGGCGGCAGGGGGGTTAGGTTGCTCCGCCCGCCGTGCTACCCGCCGATCGCGGCGAACGCCTGCGCGACGAACCCGCGGTGCCGGGCGCGCATCCTGGCTTCGACGGTGGGGGCGAGACCCCAGCCGGCCAGCTTGCCCGCGGGGCGCAGCGCGGCGGCGAGGTCCCAATACGGTAGGTCGGTGTAGTCGAGGCGGGCCAGGGCCTGGTACTGCCGCGTGAACTCTGTCAAGGCCGCGGCGCCGAAAGCGAAGAGGATCTCCATGCGGCTGTTGCCCAGGTCGGCCAGCGGGTCGCCGGTGCGCGCATCCTCCCAGTCGAGGACCGCGGCCAGCCGCCCGTCCTGCCAGAGCAGGTTGCCGGGCCAGTAGTCGCCGTGGAGCAGCGCCGGGGCGTTGCGCGGCGCCAGCGGCCACCCGGCTTCCAGCGCCGCGCGAATCGGCCCTTCGTCCAGCGAGTCGTCGAGCTGGGCCGGGCGGGCGGCCAGCAGGGCGTCCAGGCGGGCGGCATGGCAGGGCAGAAAGGCCAGATCGGTCTGCGCGCCGGGCACCTGGTGAATCCAGGCCAACTGCGCGGCAAACTGTTGCAGGAAAGCGGGCAGATCGGCGGGAGCGAACTCCGGCGCGCCCGCGA
>JAICKM010000436.1 GCA_025927935.1 Chloroflexia bacterium
CGTCGTACTGACAACTGACCACCGACCACTGACCACTCGTCTCAGCACTCAGCACTCAGCACTCGTCCGCTCGGTGGCGGCCCAGGAGTTGGGCGGTGCCGAGGGGGGCGGTGAGGCCGGCCAGCGTACCGGCTTCCACCTGGAGATTGAGGTAGGTGAGTACCCAGGTGTTGAGGTTGAAGGCGCTGACCGCGCCGTCCCAGGCCAGCAACCCCACGGCCAAGATCGCGGCCACGGCGCCCGCCACCCACAGGGCGGTGCTCTGCGGCGCCGCGCCCAGCAGCGACCAGATCCCGGCGACCAGCCCGGCGGCCAGCGCCGCCAGCAGCACGGAGACCACCAGCAGCAGCACATTCAGCAGCAGTAGCGCCGTCCAGAGGCCGAACACCGCGCCGAAGCGGCCAAAAAATAGCCGCCGCGCCGTGCGCACTGCCGTCCGGGGCGCGACGCCCGCCAGCAGCAGCGCGCAATTCGCCAGCCGCTGCTGCGGCCAGAGCAACAGCCAGCCGATCAGAAACACCAGGCCCGCGCAGCAGCTGCTGCCGAGCAGGGTCAGCCCCCAACCCGCGGTGTCTTCCTGGCTCACCGTCACCCAGTAGACGCTGGGCGCCAGGGTGAGGGCCAGGCCCAGCAGCACCGGCCACCAGACCAGCAGGCCGACCAGCACCAGGTGCGGCAGCCGCCGCACAGCGGAGCGAACGGGTTGCACGCCGGGGGCATCGAGCCGCGCCGCCGCCCGCCGCCCCGCGGCCAGGATCAAGCCGCCCTCGCTCAGCAGGCCGCCCAGCAGCAACACCAGGGCGCCCCCCACCAGCCAGATGGGTAACGCGGCGGGCAGATCCGGCGTCAGCGAGGCGGAGAGTTCGGCCAGGTAGTTGGGGTTGTAGACCGACAGCCCCAGCAGGATCGCGGCATAGACCAGCCCGATCAGGGCAATGACGACGCCCAGCCCCAACACGCGGCGCCGCTGAAGCAAGCGCAGCGCCCCGCCCAGCACCCGGCTGGTGTTCATCCCGGCCTACCCTCCCACCTGACCCGTGCAGGCTCGACAAGGGGACGGCGCGCGCCGCCCCCGGTGAAAAGTCGCTTGACGCCCCGGCATTATACCACCCGCGCCCGCCTGCGCCAACTGGGGTCACGCGACAGCCGCGCATGAGCGACGGTTAGGCACCGCGCGCACGCGAAGGACGCGAAGAACAAAACTAATATAAATCGCCTTCGCGTTCTTCGCGTCTTCGCGGTGAATTTACGCGGTACGGGCCATCACTCGTCGCCGTCCAGCGTGAAGCCGTGCTCCAGCAGCGCCTGGCGCAAGGCGTCGAGCGTGCCGGCGGGCGCGGGCGTCTCCGGCGCCGCTTCGGTGGCGGCGCGGCGACCGCGCGGGCGGGGTGCCGCGGGCGGCACGACCAGGGCCAGGGTGCCGTCCGCCGGCAGGGGCGCCAGCAGGGGCGCCACGTCGGGGTCGGCGCGTAGCTCGTCAAGCAATTCGGGCCGATCCACGGTGAGGATCGTCACCGTGCGGAGCTGGGCGCGGCCCTGGTAGCCTGCCCAGACTTTGATGCGGCGCTCCACGGCGGCGGGCAAGGGGCCGTCGTGCCAGGCGGCCAGGGCGTCCAGCAGGGGCGGCACGTCGGCGGGCTTCCAGCGCCGCGCCGTGGCGGTGGCGCGCACCGTCTTCTCGTCGAGGACCAGGCTCCCATCCGGGCCGGGGCGGGTCAGCCCGGCCAGCAAGCCCAGCACGCGCAGATCGGGCAGCGGCCCCTTCCAGGTCACGCGGCCCGCGTCGTCAAAGGCAAACGAGGGCACGGGCGTGTCCCGGATCACGTCGCTGGTGGCCGGAAGTTCTCCGGCGGCCAGCAGCCGCCGGTCGAGATCGGCCAGGCTGTGCGCGCCGCCGGCCTGGGGCCGCACCAGGGCCAGGGTCGGCAGCAGGCGCTCGGCCAGCAACGGGGCCGTCTGCGGGTCGGCGGCCAGGCGATCCAGCAGGGCCGGTTCGCGGGCGGCCAGCAGGGTGGCGTTGCGGCGGAAGACGATCCGCTCATGAGCCGCCGCCCAGTCGAGGATGCTACGCTCGACGTTCTGGGCCAGCGGCGCCCCGCTGGCCTCGCGCAGCAGGTCGAGGATGGCGGATGCCGTCCAGCCTGCCTGCTGGGCCGCGTAGACCGCGCCACGCGTCAGCTTGAACTCGACCACCTGCTCGGCGCGCACCAGTTCGGCCACTTCGCTGAGGGCGAACAGCGTCTCGTCGGGCACGTCGCCCACGGCCAGCACCTGGAAGTTGGGCTGGACGATCACCCGCCCCGTCGTCGGGCTGGCGACCAGCGGGGCCAGGATCTCTGCCTCGCGGGCCGGGTCGGCGAAAGCGGCCAGCAGCGTGCGCCCCGCGGGCGTCAGGCGAAACGCTTGCTCCGGCCCCGCCGCCCCGGCCAGGTCGACCAGGCCCAGCCAATGGAGCGGCCCCCTTAGCGCCTTGCGCACCACATCGCCCTCGCACGATTCCCACGGGTCCTCGCCGGGCAGCGCGCCGTAAGACAGCCGGTAAAGCTGCGTCCCCAGGTCATAGATGGGCAGCGGTTCGTCGTCGGGCAGGGCCAGGAAGCCGAAGTGGTAGCGGCGCAACCAGCGCACAAAACCATTCAGCTCCATCCAGTTGTCGGGCAGTGCGGCGATCAGGCTCAGCAGGCGCTCGTAGCCATGGTGCGTCGTCTGGGGCGGCAGGTAGCGGTTGGTCTGCCAGCCCCCGCTGGTGTCCGTCACCATCGCCAGATCCTGCGCGGCGGTAGCGAGCCAGGCGGACAGCATACGCAACGTGCGCACCGGCCACGGCTGAGCCAGGAACTCGCGCAGCCGCTCCCGCCCGGCGGCCTCCAATCGCCCGTCGCGCTCGATTAGCAGATGGAGATTTTGCGCCGCCACCCGCACAAAGTAGAGGTATGGCAGATCGGTCTCGACGTCGAACTCGGTCGTCTTCTCGGCCACGCCCAGGCTCTGGCCCAGCCGCCGGGCATCCACCTTGCGCACGAGGCCCGCCTGCGTCAACTGCACCGATTTCGCCCGTATCGCCGACCAGAGCAGGAACAGCCCGCGATGGGCATAGCGCGGCTCCCCGGCGACCGGCGGCCCCGCGGGCGCGGGCACCTGCGGCGGCGGCTCGTTGAGCAGGGCCAGCACGGTCGCCCGCACCTCGGCGGGCATGGCAAGATGGGCCGCCAGCCCCGGTTCCAGCGTGGGCGAATAGCTGCTGTCGCCGCTGGCGAGGGCCAGCACGCGCATCGTCAGCCCGGCGACCAGGTCGGCCAGGCGGGAGCTATGCACCGCCGCCGGATCGCCGGGCACGGGCGGGTGGACATAGCTGTAATAGTAAAGCTGGCGCGCCTTCGGGTCGTCAGGTTGCACCAGCCGGGCGGCGGTCGCCGCAGCGGTCACATAGCCCGTGCTCACCTCGCCGGGATAGAGCAGCAGCAGATCGAGCAGCGCGCGCTGCTCGGCGCTCAACCCGGCCAGCATACGCGCCACGCTCTCGCGGTTGGCCGCGTCGTCGGCCAGCGCCACTATCGTCGCTTTCTTGCTGCCCGTAACTAGCGTCACTCCGCGCATGGCGGCCATCTCACGGATAGCGGGAACGCCATAGCCGTTGAGCAGGGCATTGATCCGTTTGCCGATGGCGGCCATCTTAGCCCTCCTCTCCACCGCTGCGCGCCTCGTCGATCACGCGCGGCATGTGCCCGGCGCGCTGGAGTTCGCCGATTAGCTTGTCCACCTCCGTGTTCGCCACGGCCACCAGGCGCGGTGAGAACTGGTACAGCAGGTAATTGCGCAGCCCCGTCGAGGCCAGTAGCTCGGCCAGGGTAAAATCGTCGTGGAAGCTCAGCAACGTCACCCCGGTGTAGAAGCGCAGTCGCCCGTAGGCGCCCCACCACCCGCGCAACCGCTCGACCAGCGCGGACGGCAACGCATCGCCGGCCAGCCGGCGCAGCAACGCCAGCACGCCGTCCAGGTCGAGGCCACGGTCGAAGCCCTGGCGCGCGGCAGCCGCCGTCAACCGGAAGACGCACAATTCGCTATCGGCGCGGATCGGCTCGGCCAGCCCGGCCAGCGTGATCAGGTCATCCAGCGCCGTGGTCCGCGGGTCGAGGGTCAGCAGCACATCGGGCGGCGCCAGGGCATAACCCAGGCTAGGCGCGGGCTGCGGGTTCACCCCGGCGGGCAGCGGCTGGACGCCCAGCAACGGCACGGGTCGTTCGCTGATCAGCCCGCCCAGCGCGGTCAGGCGGAACCCGGCGGGCGGCCCCGCCGTGCCGCTCTGCTGTGTACTGCCGTCCAGCGTGGTCGTCTCCACCAAGCCGAGCCAGGTCAGCGGCCCCGTCACCATCGCCGTGACCAGCCGGCCCAGCCCGCGCATCCAATCGGGCGCGCTGCGCCGGTCCAGGTACTGCGGGCTGCCGCCGTTCCAGCGTTCCAGCCACCAGGTCAGTTGCTCCCAGCCCCCAGTTTTCGGCTGGAGGCTGATCGGCAGCTCCGGAAACAGCCGGTGCAGGCAGGTCAGGAACGACGGCAGGTCGTACCAGGGACCCACCGGCAGCCAGGCCAGCAACAGGAGCAACGCCGCCCGGATATGGCCCACGTCGGCGTGCATATGCACCGGTTCGGCGTAGTGCAGCGTCGCGTTGCGGAAGAGCGCCAGGCCGGGGTCTTGCGCCAGCAGCAGCGACAACTCGCTCCACCCGCCCAACTGCAAGGCCGTGGCGATCATCTGCCCAAGACGCCGCTCCGGCGCTTGCGCGCGAAAAGCGTCGACCTTTTCGGGATACGGCACCAGCGCGGTCCCGGCGCGGCCCAGCAGATCCAGTCCCTCAGCCAGGAAGAGGAAGAAACGCACTTCCTCGTCGCTGCTCATGCCCGCCGCCGCGCGCAACTCGGCCAGCCCGCCATCGGCCAGTTCCAGGGCGGGCGCGGCCACCTCGATGCCCCGTGGCCGGTCGTCCACGGCCAGGCGCCCGCGTGGCGCATCCGGCAAGTCGCCCACCACTTCCCAGCGGCCCAGCATCCAGGTCGTGCGGCCCCGGTAGGTGCGCGGCCCGCCTTCGCCCAGGCGATAGCTGTGCCGGGCCAGCGCGTCGAGCAGCGCATCGAATTTCGCCGTGACGGACGCGGCATCCGCGCCGCTGAGCAGCGCGGGCAGGTCGCCGCTAAAGGCGCGGATTTCGGGTAACAGCGGGATCAATCCGGCGGCCACAGCGGCGGGGAACCCATAGTACGCCTGGTGCCGGGAGGCGCCGTCGAAGATCGGCAGCAGCAGACCCAGCTCGCTCAGATGGGCCAGGCCGGCCTCGATCTCGCCCGAACTGGCGTGCCGCCCGCGCAGGACGCGGCCAAGCGGCGGCGCGGCGATGTTGCCCTGGCTCAGATCCAGCACGCAGGATACGGCCAGGATCGCCCGCTCGGGCTGGCCCAGGTCCCGGATGAGAGCCGCCTGCTGCTGCGGATCGATCATACTCTCGACCAGCGCCTCCGCGAGCGGCTCACGCTGGCTTCCTCGCCCGGTCACATGGCGCGCGGCGGCCATGGCCCGCAATTGGGGCAATTTGAGCTGGATCAGCGCCTGGTACAAGCTGTTGCGGACTTCCGCAGTGGGCGCCTGCATACTCGCCGGCACCAGCGCCACATCGGGCAGGGTGTCCGCGGCCCCTCCCGAACGTGCTTTCCCTGTCATGCTATGCAATCCTTCAAGTCGTCCTTGTCACTCAGCATCCCGGTGCGCGAGCAACCTCTCCCCCAGCCCCTCCCCGCCACAGGGAGTCGCAGCCCACCTGCCGCGGCTTTCCCCCTTCCCGCCGCGGTGAGGGAGGCCATCGGTTTTCCTTCTTCCCACAAGGGGAGAGAGGCGGCTTTTCCCCTTCCCGCCGCGGGAAGGGGGGCCAGGGGGGTTAGGTTGGTCGCCTACCGGCGCGCGGCGCTTGACGCCCGTGCCGCCCCGTCGGTATAATCAGGAGAACACCGTATATGTTTGTAGCGAAAGTATCGTCATTTCGTTACTACGGTGCAA
>JAICKM010000627.1 GCA_025927935.1 Chloroflexia bacterium
CAGGTCGCCGGTCAGCAGCGCGACCAGCGCCAGGAGCAAGATAAACGCGGCTGCCGTCACCAGCAGCCGCGGGCGATGTGCGTTATTCATAACGATGTTAGACAGTTAGCTGCCCGCCCTGCGCTTAAGGGCGGGCGGCTAGACGATGTAATCGGCGAACAGCGGTTGCAGGCGCTTGGGCAGGCGGCCTTCGATGAGCGTGCCGGTTTCCTCGTAGCTCTCGGCCAGGACCGTGCCCTTGCGATGGAACTCCGCGACCAGGTCGCCCTGGCTATAGGGTATACGGACCGTAACCGTGAGCAGATTGTGGTTAAGCTCGTCTTCGATGCGCGCCAGGAGACGATCCAGGCCGATGCCCGCCTGGGCCGAGACCGGCACGTAGTCGGCGGGGATGCCCATCTCCGCGATCAGCCGGTCGCCGATATTATCGGCCCCGGCAGGCGTCGCGCCGTGGCCGTTCTCGCGCTCGTGGCCGATCAGCTTATCGATCTTGTTGAGGGCCACAATGCGCGGCTTGTCGGCCAGCCCCAGTTCCTTCAGCACCTCTTCCACTGTGTGCGCTTGCTCGGCGGCGTTCGGGTGCGTGATGTCGAGCACATGGACCAGCAGGTCGGCCTCGGCGATTTCCTCCAGCGTGGCGCGGAAGGCCGCGACCAGCATCGTCGGCAGGCGCTGGATAAAGCCTACCGTGTCGGTCAGCAGAATCTGGCGGCCATCGGGCAAGACGACCTGGCGGGTGGTCGGATCGAGCGTGGCGAACAGCACGTCGGCGGCCAGCACCCCGGCATCCGACAGCGCGTTGAGCAGGGTCGATTTGCCGGCGTTGGTATAGCCGACCAGGGCTACCACCGGCGTGCCCGCCTGGCGACGCTTCTGCCGGTAGAGTTCGCGCTGCTCGTGGACCTGCTTGAGTTCGTCCTTCAGGCGGGCGATGCGCTCGCGGGCGCGGCGCCGGTCGACCTCCAACTGGGTCTCGCCGGGACCACGCAGGCCCACGCCCGCGCCGCCGGTGCCGCCCGTCTGGCGCGAAAGGTGCGTCCAGAGCCGGGTCAGCCGGGGCAGCCGGTACTCTAGCTGGGCCAGTTCGACCTGCAAGCGGCCCTCGCGTGTGCGCGCGTGGCGGGCAAAGATGTCGAGAATGAGGCCCGTGCGGTCGAGCGTCTTGACGTTGATCGCCTCTTCGATGTTGCGCTGCTGGCGCGGCGACAGCTCCTCGTCAAAGAGCAAGAGGTCGTAGCCCTCGGTCTCCTTGAGCTTGCGGATCTCGTCCAGCTTGCCCTTGCCGACCAGCGTGGCGGGATTGGGCGTGTCGAGTTTCTGGGTCACTTCGCCAATCACGTCCACGCCCGCCGTCGAGGCGAGTTGCGCCAGTTCGGCCAGCGAGTCGTCCAGCGACCAGACGGGCCGGCCCGCTTCGACGCCGACCATGAGCGCGCGCTCCGGCGCATGGCGCACCGGGTGCATGCCGTCCGCCGTGCGTTGTTCGAGTACTAGATTACGTGGTTGATCTGACATTCTGTTCTATCCTTCCGCGGTTCCCAGCGCCCGGCGCCGAGGTATCGCGGCGAAATTATAAGCTTATGTAAAGTAACGAGGAGCGGGTCCCTGCAAACAGGGAAAGCAAAAGCCTGACCACCGGCCATCCCCACCCCGGCGGCGCAGATGGCCGTCACACGGCACCCGCCAGACGCGTAGCGCATCCACCGCAGTGCCAATCAGGATCAGGGAACAGGCTCGGTTGCCAGGCTCCAGCAATTTAAATCCGCACTAGAATGAGCTATCCTCCCGGGTACACGGTAAAATGGTTGAAATGCTTGCTCCTCGCTATACCCTATTATACCATCCTGGGCGCGTGGATTGATCCGCCTGGAGGCGGATGCTATAGGGCCTGTAGTAGGGACTTCGCGCCGCGCTAGAAACGCAGCTTCTGCAACCGGGCCACGGCCTCTTCGACATCGGCGTCGGGCACGGTCAGCGACATGCGCACGTAGCCCTGCCCGCAACTGCCGAAGCTCGGCCCCGGCGTGACCACGATGGCCGCTTCGTCCCGCAACCGGTCGGCGAAGGCGCCAGAACTCAGGCCCGCCGGTGTCCTGGCCCAGATATAGAGGCTGGCCTTGGGCATGGGCGCGGCGATGCCGGCGGCATTTAGCGCGGGCACCAGGCGATCCCGGCGGCGCTCATAGATCTTGTTGCGCTCCGGGATCCCGCGCTGATCTTCGGTCAGCGCGGTGATCGCGGCCTCCTGGGCAATGCCCGGCACGCCGGAATCGACGTTGCTCTTAACCCGGCCCAGCGCCTCCACCACCTGCGCGTTGCCCACGACCATGCCGATCCGTAACCCGGCCATGCTGTAGGTTTTGCTCAGCGAGTGGAACTCGACGGCCACCTCGCGGGCGCCCGGCACCTGCAAAATCGACGGCGCCCGGTAGTCGTCAAAGGCGATCTCCGAATACGGGTTGTCGTGGGCGATAACTAGGTCGTGCCGCTGGGCGAAGGCCACGGCGCGCTCGAAGAAGTCCAGCCCGGCCACCGCGCCGGTGGGGTTGTTGGGGTAGTTCAGCCACATCACGCGGGCGCGGTCGGGCAGTGTGCGCTCCAGCAGGTCGAAGTCGGGCAGGAAGCCGTTCTCCTCCAGCAGCGGCATTTCGGTGACGACGCCGTTGGCGAGCAGCGTCCCGTAGCGATAGACAGGGTAGCCGGGATTGGGCACCAGGGCATGGTCGCCCGGGTCGCAGAAGGCCAGCGCCGCGTGCGCAATGCCCTCCTTGGAGCCGATCAGTGGCAAGACCTCGGTGTCGGGATTGAGTTCGACGCCGAAGCGGCGGCAATACCAGCCGCTCATGGCCTGGCGCAGTTCGGGCAGGCCGAAATAATTCGGGTAGCGGTGTGTCCGCGGGTCGTGGGCCGCGCTGCACACGGCGTCCACCAGGTTCTCCGGCATGGGCACATCGGGGTCACCCATGCCGAAATTGATGACATTGTCGCCGCGGGCGCGCCGTTCCGCGATGCGCTTGCCCATGGAGGCGAACACGTAGGGGGGTAAATTGGTGATGCGATCGGCAAGTTTCACGGGGCACGTTCTCCTTTGAACGAGTTCATGCTGCCGCGCGCAGGGAGCGGCAGGGCGACACTGCACTGTATCTCCCAGTATACCACAGGCGGCGCCCGGTGACTCAAGCCACCGGCTAGCACAACAAAGCCCGCCTGCGCGGGCTGGTGAAAATTGGGCTAGGCCGCGCAGGCGGCCTACGTAGAGATAGCCGGCAGCTCAAGCTGCCCGGGGGCCTGCCGATATTCCCCGTCCCGCGTATAATAGGGCCTGGGAGGGTAACACAACATGCAGGTAGCACCGATCACGCTCCAGGGGCACGAGATCCGTCTGGAGCCGCTCACTCATGATCACGCGCCGGAGCTATGGCGGCAGGCCGATCCCGCCATCTTCGCCTACATCCCCCACCCAGTCGACGACAGCTTGCCGGCGTTCGAGGCTTATATCGAGGGCCTGATGCGGGCGCCCGACTACCAGCCGTTCGCCCAGGTCCGCCAGGAGACGGGGCAGGCCATCGGCGTCACCTGTTATATGGATATTCGCCCGGCGCACCGCGGCCTGGAAATCGGCTCGACCTGGATCGCCCGCCCTTATCAGGGCACCAGGGTCAACCCGGAGAGCAAGTACCTGCTGCTGCGCCATGCCTTCGAGGATCTGGGCGCTGTGCGCGTGCAACTGAAAACCGACGGCCGCAACCGGCATAGCCAGGCGGCCATCGCCAAGCTGGGCGCGCAGCGCGAGGGCGTGCTGCGCAAGCACCTGATCTTGCAAGACGGCTACATCCGCGACACGGTCATGTTCAGCATCCTCGCCGAGGAATGGCCGGCGGTGAAAGCCGGCCTCGTAGCCCGCCTCGGCTACACACCCTAACCACGCGCCGCTCAGATCGCACGCGCACTTGTTCATAGATGCACCGCGAAGCGCGCGAAGAAAGAGACTAATATCAATAACCTTTGCGTCCTTCGTTTCTTCGCGGTGAGCTTGTTGCCGGATGGCGGCAAATCCCGCCTTGACACACCCGGCGGGGCTGCGTATACTAAATGTGAGCCGTAACAGGCATGCAGATCTTCAGGGCAGGGTGCAATTCCCGATCGGCGGTAAGCTCCTCTAGGGGCCAGCCCGCGAGCCGCTTCGGCGGTAGGAGACGGTGGGAAGCCGTCGCCGACGGTATAGTCCGGATGGAAGAAGATCGCGCCGGGTTCGTGCTGCGTCCCACCACAGGTGGCTGCGCTGGC
>JAICKM010000571.1 GCA_025927935.1 Chloroflexia bacterium
GCGCCCCCGGCCTGCGGCTTCATGTTCTGCAACACCGCCCACGGGATGGCCGCTTCCAGTGTATAGCCATGCCCATCGGCGCGCGGCACCGCCGCCACCCGCACGCCGAGTTCGCCGGCATCCGGCCCTTTCGGCACGAACACCACCGCCTCCGGACCCAACTGCGCGAAATCGCCCGGCGAGAGGCCGATCTGCACATCATCTTGATTGGCGGGATCGACCTTAAAGTCGCCGGGTAGGTCCGTATCGAACCACAGCTCGATGTCGTCCCCCTTCCACAGTTCGGAACCGCGGGTCAGCTTGTTCTGCACATGCACGTCGTCCGTGATCGTGGCGGCGATATAGAACCCGCTGGTGTCGTAGCCGAACATGAAGTTGGCGCTCAGATCCGCGGCGTTTTTCGCGGCGGACAGGTCGGTGACACGATACTGCGCGGGCCAGTGGGTCGCGCCCTGCCAGTCGTCCAGCTTCCCGTCGATGGTGGGCGCGCGGTTGGCGCGGTTGGCGTGCACGTCGGCGCCGTTCCCCTGGCGGCGGGCGCCGGTATAGGTGATCGGCCCGGCGGCGGCGAAGGCGGGACCGCCCAGGATCGGGGGGCGGTTCGGTTGCAGCGCCACGGCCAGGGCGGCTAGCCCCAGCACCATCAGCAGCACCGCGCCCGCCAGCAGCAGGCGGTGGGACGGCCCGGTGCGCGCGGGAGCAACCTCCGCTGGAGCGACCCACCCGCTGCTGGTGCTAGGCGGGCGCGTCTCGACGGGACCGCGATCCGGTACCGGCGCGCGCTGCTCCGGCATAGCACTTTCGCTCCGGCCCTGGGTGGAGGTCGCAGACGCTGCCTGGCTCACAGGCACGAAGCGCGCACCCTGCGCGCCACTCGCCACCTCCACCGCGCGCACCAGGTCGCGCCCGGTCGGATAGCGCAGGGCGGGATTCTTGTTCAGCGCCCGGTCGATGATTGGCTGCCAGGTGGCGGCCAGGTCGGGGCGCACGGTGCGCAACGGCGGCGGTGGTTCGTGGACCTGCTTGTAGAGCACCTCGGCCAGCGTCTCGCCCTCGAAGGGCGTGCGGCCGGTCAGCATCTCGTAGAGCAGCACGCCCAGGCTGTAGAGGTCGCTGGCCGGAGTGGCTTCGTCGCCGCGCACCTGCTCGGGGGCCAGGTAGTCGGCGGTGCCTAGCACCTGGCCCGCCCGCGTCAGGTGTACGTCGCCGCCGGAGCGCGCGATGCCGAAGTCGGTCAGCACGACGTTGCCGTTCGGTTCGACCAGGATATTGCCCGGCTTGATGTCCCGGTGGGTCACGCCATGGCTGTGGGCGTAGTCCAGCGCAGAGGCGATGGGCTTCAGGATGGCGGCGATGCGCGCCGGGGGCAGCGGGCCTTCCCGGTTCAGCACATCACGCAGGGTCTCGCCGGGCACGTAGCGCATGGCGAGATACCAGAGGCCGGCATCCTCGCGCACGTCGTACACCGGCATGATATGCGGATGCTCCAGGTTGGCGGCCAGGATCGCCTCGCGGCGGAAGCGCTCGACAGCGCCCGGTTCGGCCTGCACCGCCGGGTCCATCACCTTGATCGCCACGGGCCGGTTCAGCGCCGGATCGTGGCCCTTATAGACAACCGCCATCCCACCGCGGCCAAGGACCTGGTCGATCTCATATTTCCCCAGGCGCCGGCCCTTCAGCTCGAACACACACGTACCTCACCCGGCAAATGAGGAGCGGTGGGGCACCACCCCACCGCTCCCTTGATGGTCTCCAATGCTATAACGATGCGGCGCGGCGGACCTTACGCTCCTTGCCCAGCCCGCACATTATAAAACGCCGCGCGGCCCGGATAGACAGCGCCTGCGCCCAGTTCCTGCTCGATGCGCAGCAACTGGTTGTACTTCGCCGTGCGCTCGCCGCGCGCCGGGGCGCCGGTCTTGATCTGCCCGCAGTTCAGCGCCACGGCCAGGTCGGCAATCGTCGCGTCGTCGGTCTCGCCGGAGCGGTGCGAGATGACCGCCGTCCACCCGGCGTGTTGCGCCGTTTCGACCGCCTCGATGGCCTCGCTCATGGTGCCGATCTGGTTCACCTTGGTCAGCAGGCTGTTGGCGGCGCGCTCCTGGATGGCCCGGCGCACGCGCTCGGGGTTCGTCACCAGGAAATCATCGCCCACCAGTTGCACCTTATCGCCCAGGCGGGCGACCAGCTTGGTCCAGCCCGCCCAATCGTCCTCGGCCAGGCCGTCCTCCAGGGAGATGATGGGGTACTTGGCGATCCAGCCCGCCCAGAAGTCGATCATCTCGTCGGTGCTGAGGGTGCGGCCCTCTTTCGGCAGATGATACTTGCCGTCACTGTACAGCTCGGTGATGGCCGGATCGAGCGCGATAAACAGGTCCTGGCCGGGCCGGTAGCCCGCCTGCTCGATGGCCGCCAGAATCACCTCGATAGCCTCTTCGTTCGACTTCAGCGAGGGCGCGTAGCCGCCCTCGTCGCCGATGCCGGTGTTGTAGCCGCGCCCGGCCAGCACCTTCTTGAGCGCCTGGTAGACTTCGACGCCCCAGCGCAACCCCTCGCGGAAGTTGGGCGCGCCAACCGGCATAACCATGAATTCCTGGAAGTCGGTCGAATTGGCGGCGTGCTTGCCGCCGTTGAGAATGTTGAACATGGGCACCGGTAGCGTGCGCGCCGAGACGCCGCCCAGGTAGCGGTAGAGCGGCACACCCAGCGAAGCCGCCGCCGCGTGCGCCGCGGCCATTGACACACCCAGGATCGCGTTGGCGCCCAGCTTGCCCTTGTTCGGCGTGCCGTCCAGTTCCAGCAGCAGCGCGTCGAGGCCAAGCTGATCGAGCGCGTTGAAGCCCAGCACCTTCGGCTTGATGTCATCCTCGACATGCTGCACGGCCTGCAACACGCCCTTGCCGCCGTAGCGGCGCTTGTCGCCGTCGCGCAGTTCGACAGCTTCGTGGGCGCCCGTCGATGCGCCCGACGGCACCATGGCGCGACCCTGCACGCCGTTCTCCAGGGTGAGTTCGACCTCCACGGTGGGGTTGCCCCGTGAATCCAGGATTTCGCGAGCCACTAGCTCGCGGATGGGAGCACGCGTAATCATATATATGCAGCCTCCTGTAGCCGGCACAGTGGGCCGGCATTTTCGCACTGGCGGGAATAACCTGCCATTTTCGGTGTACTATACGGTATCCCCAGGCGCATTGCAAGCGCCGCTATCCCAGGCAAGCCTGGCCCGCGCCTGCGTTTCCAGGCCGCCGGGCGGATACCCTTCCCATCATACCACAGCAAACCAAACCCAATGTAACGTTACCTGTCCGTCAGGACGGGGACAGCGCAACACTGTCCGCCGGCTACCCTTGCCAAGGCCGCCTGCGCGGCCCCTCTATCCCAGCCCGCACAGGCGGGCTTCGCACTCGTCGCCCGCCCTTTCCCGGGCCGGGCGGCGCTGGGCCGCCTGATGTGTTATACTGGCGGCGATGTATGAAAGCGATGTAGCGATCCTCGCCGGCCGGCTCGTCCCCCGCTTAGATCCGCAGCTACGAAAGGGGTCCATCGCCATGCAGAAGTGGGACTACTTGTTTCTGACCGCCCGCTATGAAGGGGTCTGGCATCCCTGGCTCGTCGACGATGTTGCCGTACCCAACGGCAATCGCATCACGCTCGCCGGGTTCATGAACGACCTGGGGCAGCAGGGCTGGGAACTGGTGGGCACGACAAACGTGACGGCGCACCAGTACAACCTGTTCTTTAAGCGGCCGCGCGGCAGCGGGCCGGACCCGCTCGCCTGAGCCGGAGTCGTGTGCAGGGCCGGCCGTTTAGCCGGTAGAACAGATTCGTCCAGGAACATACCCCACACTCGTTGACATATATCAGCAGGTGACGTACAATGGGGGCAAAGCACGTCCCGTTGCCCATGCCCGCCAGGAGAGACCATGAACCGACTGCGGTCGACCGGCGCTCCGGCCGTGAGCCAGTTTCAGCTAATCGGAGGCATCCGCCACGAAGCCGGCGATTGCATCGTCAGCGCGGAACCCGGCGGCGCCACCCAGGTGCGCAAAGGCGCGCTGTATGTCGTGACCGAGCCGGCCGGCGACCCGGCTCTGGGCGGCGAAGCGTGCGCCCTGGCCCAGGCCACCCTCGCCCACGAGTATTACGCCGACCCCTCCCCTAGCGTCACGACCAGCCTGAGCAACGCGCTCAACAAGGCCAACAGCACGCTGATCCAGTACAACCGCAAGGTCCTCGCCACCAGCGATCCACCCGCCGGGCTGCCCCGCAAAATCCGCGTCGGCCTCAGCGCGGCCATCGTCCGCCCCGGCCAGATGTATTTGTGCCAGTTGAAGCCGGGCCTCATCCTCTGGACCCACCAGGGCGCCGTCTCGGCCTTCCCGCGCCCGGTGCAGTGGACGCAGAGCGCGGCCACCGTGAACGGCGACGGCGAGATCGTCGGCAATTTCTACCCGGCCCCCCCGCTCGGCACCGGCCCCCTGGTCGAGGCCGATTATGCCTTCCGCCGCTTCGACTCGGGCGACCTGCTGATCCTCTGTTCGAGCAACCTGGCCCGCGTGCTGGACGAAGACGCGCTGGCTGCCGCCCTACCGGGGCGCCCCGCCGCCGACGTGGTCGAATACCTGTATAATCTGGCCCGCGATGCCGGCCTGGCCGAAGCGCACGCGATGGCGGTCGAGATGTCGGCGGCGCCGGTCAGCCGCCGCAGCACCCAGCCGATCACCCTGCCCCCGCCGCCCGCCTGGGCGCCGGAAGCGAC
>JAICKM010000946.1 GCA_025927935.1 Chloroflexia bacterium
CCCGGCTGGAACCCGGCGATTCGCCGCCCAGCCACTGAGGCTCGGGCCGTGAGGTCCGGGCGAATTCAGGGTGGTAACACGAGAGGCGCCCTCGTCCCTGGCGGGAGTGGAGCGCCTTTTTTGATCCCCTGAAGGAGGTATATACATGACCGAATCCACAACTCCGGCCCGGGCCGGGGCCGGCGCGGGTAGCACACCGTACTTCATCACCACGGCTATCCCCTATGTCAACGCCCGGCCGCACATCGGCTTTGCCCTGGAGATCATCCAGACCGACACGTTTGCCCGCTATCACCGCCAGCGCGGCGAGGACGTGTACTTTCTGACCGGCAGCGATGAGAACAGTCTGAAAAACGTGCAGGCCGCCGAGGCCGAGGGCATCAGCACGCGCGAACTGGTGGACCGCAACGCCACGGCTTTCGAGGGCCTGCGCCCGCTGCTCAATCTGTCGTTCGACCAGTTCATCCGCACCAGCGCCGACCCGCGCCATGCGGAAGGCGCACAAAAGCTCTGGGAAGCCTGCGCGGCCAACGGGGACATCTACCAGAAGACCTATCGTGGCCTCTACTGTGTGGGCTGCGAGCAGTTCTACACGCCCGACGAATTGACGCCGGAGGGCCTGTGTCCAGAGCATCTGACCCGGCCCGACGTGGTGGAGGAGGAGAATTACTTCTTCCGCCTCTCGAACTACAGTCCGCAGTTACTGCAACTGATCGAGTCCGGCGAGTTGCGCGTCATCCCCGAAAGCCGGCGCAACGAAGTGCTTAGCTTCATCCGCATGGGACTGGAAGACTTCAGCATCTCGCGCTCGGTGGCGCGCGCCCGCAACTGGGGCGTACCGGTGCCCGGCGACCCCGGCCAGGTGATGTACGTCTGGTTCGACGCGCTGACCAACTATATCACCGCGCTCGACTATGCCCACGACGGCCCGCTCTATCAGCGCTACTGGGTCGAGAGTCCGCAGCGGGTCAACACCATCGGCAAGGGCGTGATCCGCTTCCATGCCGTCTACTGGCCGGCCATGCTGCTCTCGGCGGGAGTCCGCCCACCCAGCACCGTGTTCGTCCACGGCTACATCAGCGTGGGCGGGCAGAAGATGAGCAAGTCGCTCGGCAACGTGGTCGATGTCTACGACCTGGTGGAGAAGTACGGCGCGGAGGCCGTGCGCTACTTCCTGCTGCGCGAGGTGCCCGCCACCGCCGACGCCGACTTCACCTACGAGAAGTTCGAGGCCCGCTACAACAGCGACCTGGCGAATGACCTGGGCAACCTGCTTAACCGGGCGGTCAGCATGGTCCACCGCTACCGGGGCGGCACGGTGCCCGCCCCCGGTGCTTCCGACGCGCTCGACACGGAGTTAAGGACCATCGCCGAGGGGATTCCCGCGCGTGTGGAGACAGCCCTGGCCGGCTACGATCCGCAGGAAGCCCTGGACGCCATCTGGGAACTGGTCAAGCGGGCCAACCAGTACGTCGAGCAGAACCAGCCCTGGACGCTGGCGAAAACGGCCAAAGGCGGCGATGCCGGCGCGGCGAGCCGCCTCGACAGCGTGCTCTACAACCTGTCCGAGTCGCTGCGCCTGCTGGCGATCCATCTGGCCCCGTTCCTGCCCGCGACAGCCGCCGGGATCGCGGCGCAGTTGGGGCAGCCTGACACGCTAGACACGGCCTATGCCGAGGCCGTGCGCTGGGGCGGCATCGCGCCAGGCAGCATCGTCGCCGAAGCCCATCCACTCTTCCCGCGCTTGCAATAACGCGCGGCAGCAGGAAGCGCGGGCCGGAGCGCATCTCCGGCCCGCGTTTTGCGTTGTAAGCTTCGCGTGTGCCGCAAACGGGGCACACGTATAATAGACCCGTTCTTCATAGACTATCACATGGGCTGTGTCACTCTGAGCGCAGCGAAGAGTCTCCGGCCCCCGGGTTGTGTCACTCTGAGTACAGTGAAGAGTTTCGTCCTGGCCCCATGAGACGAGATTCTTCGCTGCGCTCAGAATGACGGAGCGGGTGTGACAGGCTATTCAGTATCCCCCGACAGGAGTGCAGTGTATGAGTCCCGCGGCCCTCTTGAACACCTTTGATCGCAAAGAGCAGATCACAATCGCTGTCGGCATCATCGGCACGGTGGTTACGGCCATTTTGCAGGCCGTGCAGGTCAATTCCCTGATCGTCTTCGTCGCGGCGGCGATCACGATGGCTGCGCTGGCCGCAGCGGTGGGCGACAGCACCGACCAACTGGGCAGCCGCCTGGGGCCGGGCGCCACCGGCGTGTTGCAGTCGGCGCTGGGCAACCTACCCGAACTGTTCATCGCCATCTTCGCGCTGCAAGCCGGGCTGGTCACGGTGGTACAGGCCGCCCTGGTCGGCTCGATCCTGGGCAACAGCCTGCTGGTCCTCGG
>JAICKM010000733.1 GCA_025927935.1 Chloroflexia bacterium
AATGATCGGCGGGACCCCGCCGCGGGCCACGATCAGGCCGTTGAAACTGCCGAGCGCGGCCCCCAGGGCCATGCCCAGTACGACGGCCAGCGGCGCGGGCAGACCGGGAAAGGCCACAACCGTGAAGGCGACCATCATAGCCGTCAGTCCGATAGTCGAGCCGACGGACAAGTCGATTCCGCGCGTGATAATGACCATGGCCTGGGCCAGGGCGACGATCACCAGGATGGCGATGTTCAGCAGAATGTTATTGAAGTTGGTGGCGGTGAGAAAGGCCGGGGTGCGCAGGCTCACCAGCACGCCCAGCACAAGAATAAACAGGATGATGCCCACCTCGCGGAAGCGGACGACCGCCTGAAGCCAGCCGCGCTCCGGGCGAGCGTAGGTGTCTGTCGTTGCAGCCATCCCGGTTCTCCCTTCCCCTCAGTGCCGGTCTACGCCGCCGTAGCGGCGGCCATAATCGTTTCCTGGGTCGCTTCGGCGCGACTGAACTGGCCGGTCAGGCGCCCTTCGCGCATGACCAGGATGCGGTCGCTCATGCCCAGGACTTCGGGCAATTCCGAGGAGATCATCAGGATCGCGATCCCCTGCGCGGCGAGGTTGCTCATCAGCCCATGCACGGCGGCTTTGGTGCCCACGTCGATCCCGCGCGTCGGCTCGTCGAGGATGAGCACGCGCGGCTGGGTGCCCAGCCACTTCGCCAGCACCACTTTTTGCTGATTGCCGCCGGACAGTTCGCCGGCTTTCTGGCCGACGCCGGCCATCTTCACTTCCAGCCGCCGGGCATCCGCGGTTGCGGCCCGCCGCTCGCGGCGCTCGTCCAGCCAGCCCAGGCGGGTAAACCGGGGTAAGACCGGCAAGGTGATATTTCGGCCAATACTCATCTCCAAAACCAACCCATGTTCCTTGCGGTCTTCCGGCACATAGCCGATGCCGAGCGCCATGGCCGCATCAGGACTCGTGATGGTGACGACCTTGCCGTCCAGCTTGATCGTGCCTGCGGTGGCGGGTTCCGTGCCGAACAGGGCGCGCGCCACATTCGTGCGGCCCGCGCCGATCAGCCCGGCCATGCCCAGGATCTCGCCGCGGCGCAACTGGAAGGATACGCCGGAGAAACTGCCTTCGACGCCCAGGTTCTCCACTTGCAGGATCACTTCGCCCGGTGTGACGGCTTGTTTGGGGAACAACTCGCCCAGCGTGCGGCCCACCATCATGCGGATCAAGTCGTCGGGCGTGACCGCGGCCATCGGGCGGGTGCCGACGTAGGTGCCGTCGCGCAGAATCGTGACCCGGTCGGCCAGGGCGAAGAGTTCCTCCAGGCGGTGGGAGATGAACACGACGGCGGTGCCGGCGGCGCGCAGTTGGCGCACGATGGCGAATAACTCCTCGACCTCATGCAGGGTGAGCGAAGAGGTCGGTTCGTCCATGATTAAGATTTTGGCATTAATCGACAAGGCGCGGGCGATCTCCACCATTTGCTGCTGGGCCACGCTCAGGTCGCGGGCTTTGGTGCGCGGGTCGAGGGCGAGGCCCAGCCGCCGCAGCAGCACGCCGGCTTCCTGGTACATCCGCTTCCAGTCCACCGCGCCCCGGCGCACCGGCTGGCGCCCCACCAGGATGTTTTCGGCAATGTCCAGGTCGGGGAAGAGACTCGGCTCCTGGTAGATCCCGGCCACGCCGTGTTCCTGGGCCTCGCGGGTGCCGGCAAACCGAATCGGCTGCCCGTCGAGGAGGAGGGTGCCCGTATCGGGCTGGTGAACACCGGTGATGATCTTGATCAGGGTGGACTTGCCGGCGCCGTTCTCGCCCAGCAGGGCATGGACTTCGCCGGGGAAGATCTCGAAATGGACATCCTGTAGCGCCTGCACTCCGCCAAAGGACTTGGAGATATGTTCCGCTTTGAACACCGCTGTCTGGTCACTCATCGCGCAAACTCCGCCGGCCGGTGTTGGTTCCTCTGCCCGTGCGTCCGCATCGAAAACGCAAGAGCACTTCAGGAAATGTCGTTCTTCAGCCTGGTTTGAGGGTCAAGCTGAAGCGAGCGAAAGGATACCGAACTGGTGTGGCTCCGATTGGGTTATCATAGCACGGCTATTGGCGAAAGTCAATAGGTTTGTGTAAGTCTGTTTTCATATCATTTACGAAACTATTGACCGTCCGCCATACCTTGTGCTATGATGAGGATAAATTCCGTTCTGGCTTGTGAACCTGTTCCGAATCCCGTAGGAGGTAGTATGTCGCAGATGGAGCAAGCGCTGTCTCCGGAGCGCCGGCGCGAGCAGATCGTAGGCTATTTGAGCGCCCATGACCGTACCTCAGTGGTGGAACTCAGCCAGGTGCTTGGCGTCTCGGAAGTGACGGTGCGCAAAGATCTGGACCTACTCGAAGCGCAAGGGTTGCTCACGCGCGTGCATGGCGGAGCCTTGATTTCGGGGCGCGGGCGGCTCGAACGGTATTTTGCCGCCCGCGAACAAGAGCACCGCGAGGAGAAGCGCCGGATTGCCCAGGCGGCTGCCGCGCTGATCCAACCGGGACAACGGATCTTTCTCGACGCGAGCACCACCGCGCTACAGGTGGCCCGGCTGATCACCGACCGCACAGACCTGGTCGTCGTCACTAACGGCCTCTACACGGCGCTGGAATTGACCTTCTCCGCCGATATTACGACCATCGTCGTCGGCGGCACCATGCGCTATCGCTCAAGCTCCCTGGTCGGCAGCTTCAATTATGAATCATTACATCGCTTGCGCCTCGATCTGGGGGTCTTCGGCGCGCACGCCGTCACAGCGCGGGATGGGTTGATGGAAGCCGACCTGGACGAAGCGCAACTGAAACAACTCATGGTCAGCGTCTCCGCGGAGGTGGTGGCCGTCGTTGACTCCAGCAAGTTCGACGACATCTCCTTTAGTGTGTTCGCGTTGCCGCACGAGATCAACCGCATCATCACCGATAACGGAGCGCAGACGGCGACCGTGGATGCCCTGCGTGCCCAGGGCATCACCGTTGATCGGGTCTGAGATCGCCCTCCAGCGGGCCGCCCGCGCCGTCGAGTGCGAAGAGGCTAAAGGTGAAGCGATAGTCGGACGCCGGCAGTTGGTAGCCCGGGAGGGTATCAGGGCCGCAACTCAGCGTGCCCAGCCCGCGGTGGGCCGCGTCGAGGTTCAGGAAGATCTCCGGGCGCGGCACGAGATCGACGGTATGCAAGGCGCGGAAGAGGTCGGCGTCGCTCAGGTGCAACGCCGAGAACTCGAAGGTGGGCCGCCCGGCCACCCGTAGCCCGCGCTCCTGCGCGTCATACAGCGCCAGCCGTCGCACGTCGCACTTGTGGCCGTGCTCCTGCGGCATGATGTACGGCACATATTGCCCGGCCACCGTGCTGTGCCACAGGCCCACCGTAGCACTTGCTTTGCGGTCGCTGTAGTTGTCCCACGGCCCGCGCCCGAACCACGCGAGTCGCTCAAGCTGCGGATCAAGCACCAGGCTCACCCCCACGCGCGGCAGGTCGCGGATCTCCTCGCCGATCTGTACGGCGTTCTCGACCAGCAGTTCGCCCGTCGCGCGCAAGGTGTAGCGATGGACATGAGTAAAGTC
>JAICKM010000993.1 GCA_025927935.1 Chloroflexia bacterium
GGCTTGATACCCAGCAGCCGGCGCCGCGAAGAACTGCGCCCGGAGACGGCGGACATTAGCGAAGCAGAACGCCAGGAAGTGTACGACACCCGCGAAGCCGGACAGGCTGACCCGGATACCCGAGGAGGAGCCTAAGCGATGAGCCAACCAAGTAGCAGCCTGCCCACCGCGGCCGCGACCCCGTCCGGCGGCCCCGCCGTGGCGGACGGGAAAGATCTGCTCGCGGCCCAGGGCATTACCATGCGCTTCGGCGGCCTCGTGGCGGTCAACAACGTCGACTTCACCATCCCGCGCGGCGGCATCGTCAGCCTGATCGGGCCGAACGGCGCGGGCAAAACGACCTTCTTCAACACGATCACCGGACTCTATAAACCCACCAGCGGGCGCATGATCTTTGACGGCAAGGACATTACCGGCACGCCGCCGTCGTCGATCACCGCGCTGGGCATCGCTCGCACGTTCCAGAACATCCGGCTCTTCGCCAATATGACGGCCCTGGAAAACGTGCTGGTCGGCCAGCACTGCCGCCTGCGCTCGGGGTTGCTGGGCATCGTGGTGCGCTCGCCCGCCGTCCGCCAGGAGGAGGCAGAGGCCCGCGAGAAAGCCGTGCGCCTGCTCAAGTTCGTGCGCTTAACCGGCGCCGCCGACGAGATGGCGAAAAACCTGCCCTACGGCGACCAGCGCCGCCTGGAGATCGCCCGCGCCCTCGCCAGCAACCCCAAGCTGTTGCTGCTGGACGAGCCGACCGCCGGCATGAACCCGCAGGAAACGGTGAGCCTGATCACCTTCATTCGCGAGTTGCGCCAGCAGTTAGAGATCGCCATCCTGCTGATCGAGCACGACATGAAGGTCGTCATGGGTCTGTCGGAGCGGATCTCGGTGCTGGACTACGGGGTGAAAATCGCCGAGGGCACGCCCGCCGAGATCCGGGCCAACCCGCGCGTCATCGAAGCGTATCTGGGCCGGGGGAGCGCGAGCGAATAAGGCGCTGCTGCCGGCGCGCGGCCAGGAAAGCAGATGCAGCGATGGACGAGACCGCACCCTACCGCCCGCTGCTGATGCGCGCGGTCGGGATCACCAAACGCTTCGGCGCCCTGGTCGCCCTGGACGGGATCGACCTGGTGATCCCGCGCCACGCCATCATCAGCGTGATCGGCCCCAACGGCGCGGGCAAGACGGTGTTCTTTGACGTGCTGAGCGGCATTCACAAGCCGACCGGTGGAGCGATCTGGTTCGACGGCCGGTCGATTGCCGGGCTGGCGCCGGATCGCATCGCACAATTGGGCATTGGCCGGACCTTTCAGAACATGCGCGTGTTCGCCAACATGTCGGTGCGCGAAAACGTGCTGGTGGGCTGCCATTGCCGCATGCAGGGCGGGATGTGGGACGCGATCTTCCACACGGCGGTACAAATCGAGGATGAGACGGTCGCCGCCGAACGGGTGCGGGAATTGCTGGCCTTTACCGGCCTGACCCGCGCGGCGGAGGTCCCGGCCAAGCACCTGTCCTATGGCGATCAACGCCGCCTGGAGATCGCCCGCGCCCTGGCGACCGATCCGGCGCTGCTGCTGCTCGACGAACCAAGCGCCGGCATGAACCCGCAGGAAACGGCGGCGATCATGGCGCTCATCGGGCGGTTGCGCGACGAGCGGGGGGTGACGATTCTGTTGATCGAGCACGACATGCGCCTGGTGATGCGCGTCTCCGACCGGGTGGCCGTGCTCGATTACGGCGTGAAGATCGCCGAGGGGCCGCCCGCGCAGGTGCGGGCCGACCAGCGCGTTATTGAGGCTTATCTGGGCCGGCCGGTGCCGGTGGGCGTCTAAGCAGAGGAGCAAGGGATGGCATTACTCGAAGTCGACAGCATCGAAACCTACTACGGCAACATCCGGGCGCTCAAAGGCGTCTCCCTGACCGTGAACAAGGGCGAAATCGTCACCCTGATCGGCAGCAACGGCGCCGGGAAGACGACCACGCTGCGCACGATTTCGGGGATGCTGCATCCGCGCCGCGGGCAGGTGCGGCTGGAAGGCAAACGCATCGATACCCTGCCCGCCGACCAGATGGTCCGCCTGGGCCTGGCCCATTCCCCGGAAGGCCGGCGCATCTTCCGCCGCATGAC
>JAICKM010000427.1 GCA_025927935.1 Chloroflexia bacterium
GCCCAGGCGGTCGCCGCCGGGGCGACGGTGGACCGGCCCCTGGCCGGCGAGTTCGACGGCGCGCTGCGTAACGGCAAGCTGATCGACCCCTTCGGCCATCGCTGGATGCTCAGCACCACGCGCGGCCCCGTCGCCCCGTGATCCTGGGGCGGCACGATTCATCAGCGCCGAGTACGCACCGCGCAGGCGCGAAGGGCGCGAAGAATCGAACGAGTATAAAGAATCTTCGCGTGCTTCGCACCTGCGCGGTCTGCTGATGCGCGGCTGCCGGCGGCCTGGCTTGCCTTACACTGTTCGATCCGGCTGCGCCCGAAACCGGCGCCCTGGCGCGCGGGCCGTTACGGCATCTGCATCAGGCCGAGGATGTTCCCGTCGGCGTCTTTGACCGAGGCAATCAGCTTGCCCCCGCCGACATCTTTGACCTCCTGGAGGGCTTCCGCCCCGGCGGCCAGCAGGGCCGCCAGGCTCTGCCGGATATCGTCCACGGGCCAGTAGCCGACCGGCCCGGTCAGCCCCTGGCGGTGGCCGTTGGGATCGAGCGCGATGTCCAGGTTGCCGACCCGGTAGCCGACATAGTACGGCTGGTCCATAATCGGCTCGACTCCCAGAAGGGTGTTGAACAGTTGCTTGGCCTGGGCCAGGTCTTTGACGGGGTAGATGATTGCCTGGATAGCTTGAGTCATGGAACGCTCCTTCAACGAGTTGTATACCACTGGTGAAATCGCATCGTGCCGGTGCCGTCACCCGGCGGTACCGGGTACGGCTGGAACGATGAACGCGCGATCCGGTGTTGCCGGCGTGCACACTCGCCGGCGGCCCGGAGGCGACCTTGCGCCGCTAGTGACGGTCAAGGCCGCGTTCTGGCGGGCCAGGGGCTGGTCTCCCTGTCACATCGGTTCGGTTTGGCGCGTCACTACTATGACGGAACGCAGCAAAGGAATGTGACCGATGGACGAACACCAATGGCTGGCCGAGCAATTTGAGGCCCACCGGCCCCACCTGCGGGCGGTGGCCTACCGGATGCTTGGCTCGGTGAGCGAGGCGGACGACGCTGTGCAGGAGTCCTGGCTCCACCTCACCCGCGCCGGTACGGGCGGCATCGAGAACCTGGGCGGCTGGCTGACGACGGTGGTCGGGCGGGTGTGCCTGGATATGCTGCGGGCGCGCAACTCGCGCCGTGAGGAACCGCTGGACGCGCACGGGGTGGAGCCGGTTTTGAGCCGGGAGGACGGCAGCCACCCGGAGCACGAAGCGGTGCTGGCCGACTCGGTCGGTCTCGCGCTGCTGGTGGTGCTCGACACCCTGAATCCCGACGAGCGCCTCGCGTTCGTGCTGCACGACATCTTCGCCGTGCCCTTCGACGAGATTGCGTCCATCGTGGGCCGCTCCCCGACGGCGGCCCGGCAACTCGCCAGCCGTGCCCGCCGCCGGGTGCGGGGCGCGGCCCAGACGCCCGCCGCCGATCTCCCCCGCCGGCGCGCCGTGGTCGACGCCTTCCTCGCCGCGGCGCGTGGCGGGGACTTCGCCGCGCTGCTCGCGCTGCTCGCCCCGGACGTGGTGCTGCGCGCCGACGGTGCCGCGGTGCAAGTGGGCGCCGCGCGGGAGGTGCGCGGGGCGCGCGCCGTGGCCGAGACCTTCGCGGGCCGGGCGCGCGTCGCCCAACCGGCGCTCGTGGACGGTGCGCCCGGCGCGGTGTGGGCGCCCGGCGGGCAGCCGCGTGTCGTCTTCGCCTTCACTATCACCGGCGGCAAGATTGTCGCCATCGAGATCCTGGCCGACCGGACGCGCCTCGACCGGCTCGACCTGGCGATCCTGGGCGAGTAGCCCGGCCCGTGAACGAGCGGGCTACTCCAGTTCCACGCCGGTGGCCGCCTGCACGCTGGGGCGGGCCAGTTGCTGGAAATAGGCGTCGATCTGCTCCGGCGAGTCGGCCATGTCGTGGGCCAGCCACCACTGGAACAGCGCCAGCAGCACCCCGGCCACATGGTGGGCCACCACCGGCAGCGGCACGGCGGGCGGCGCCCCCGGCGGCAGGCGGCGGGCCAGCCGCGCCTCGATATGGGCGCTAAGATGCGTCTGCATCGTCTGGAGCACCGGCTCCATGGCCCGGCCCCGCACCAGCGCGCGGCACAGGTCATACCGCTCGCGCACATGGCGCAGCAGTTCCAGGCTGGGCACGATGCGCCGGCCCCCGGCGTCCTGGTCCATGTGCGCGACGAAGGCGGCGATCATCCCGGCGATCTGGCTTTGCAGCAGGTCTTCCTTGTCCAGGTAGTGGGCGTAGAAGGTGGAGCGACCCACATTGGCCCGGTCGATAATCTCCTGCACCGTGATCGTGTCGTAGCGCTGCTCCAGCATCAATGCCGTGAGCGCGTCGCCCAGCATCTGCCGCGTGCGGCGCGACCGCCGATCTTCGCGCGGCGCCGCCCGCCGCTCCGCTTCCGCCATCGCTCCGCCTCCCCGCCGGTGTTCTCGCACAATCCGCCCGATCTGTCCATTAGCAGACAGATGCGCCCAATTGCCGGTTGATCCTCCCCGGCTGTGGTGCTATTATAGCAAGAGAGGACAACATGTGCAATACCGGACACTATGTTCAGTTTATCACAAACAAGGAGGATAGCGATGCACGCGCTGCATACACACGGTCCAACGTCGCCGGACGCCCCGCATACGCATGGCCCGACGCCGGACGCCCCGGCGACCGCGGGGCGGCTGATCCGCTGGGCGCGGTTCTACGATCCGCTGGTCTGGCTGATGACTCTGGGGCAAACGCGCAAGCTGCGGGCGCTGCCGCTCGACCTGGCGGCGCTGCGGCCCGGCGAGCGGGTGCTGGAGATCGGCTGCGGCACCGGCGCGGTGGCGCTGCCCGCCGCCCGGCGGGTGGGGCCGGGCGGGCGGGTCGTGGGCATCGACGCGGCGCCCGAAATGATCGCCGAGGCGCGGCGCAAGGCCCGGCGCGCGCACAACCCGGCGCAGTTCCGCGTGGAGCCGGCCGAGGCGCTCAGCTTCCCCGCCAGGTCGTTCGATGTGGCGCTGAGCAGCCTGATGATGCACCACCTGCCGGGCGACCTGAAGCGCCGCGCCCTGATCGAGATCCGCCGCGTCTTGCGCCCCGGCGGGCGGGTGATCATCGTCGACTTCCAGCCTAACGCCGCGCCGCTGCGCCTCTGGCAGCCGGGCGGGCTGATCGCCATGGTGCATAAGCGGCGCGCCCCAACCGGGACGGCGGACGCCGCAGCCGGACTGCCCGCGCTGGCCGCCCTGCTCCGCGACACCGGCTTCACCGGCGTCGAAACCGGCCCGACCCGCTCCGCCTGGATCGGCTACGCGCGGGGAGAAGCGCCGGGGTAGGCGACCTGCTGCGCATCTCCCCCGGCTGGGGTAAACCCCCCGCTGCGCGGAGGAGCATTACTACTGATAGGAGCATGGAGATCTTATAATTTGGCTGGACATTCCTGATTGCAACAGCCCCAGTTGTATAAGATCTCTATGCTCCTATCAGTAGACATAATTAACGCCCTCGCCAGGCCAACCGCGCCGCGAATCTCCCCCTTCCCGCGCCGGGAAGGGGGCCGGGGGGTTAGGCCCGCCGCCCGCGCCGCCGCATCCTGCCGGGATGCCGGGGCACGCCGTCCATTGCTTGACATAATGCGGCTGTCGCTATGCCAACCGCGCCCCAATCTCCCCCTTCCCGCGCCGGGAAGGGGGCCGGGGGGTTAGGCCCGTCGCCGGCAGACGTAGATCATCGCCGGCGCCGTGGCCGTGAGCGGCGCTTGCTGCCAATCGCCGTAGCAGGCGACGATCTCGAACCCGTTGTAGTGGAGCAACGCTTCCATCTCCTGCGGAAACACATAGCGCAGGGCGGTACGCAGGGTCTGCTCCTCCTGGCGCCCGTCGGGATAGCGCCAGTGATGCCGGCTGCGGTAATGCTGGATCTGGGTCAGGGGATCGTAGTGTTGCGCTTCCGTGATCACCAGGCGCCGGCCGTCCGGCGTGGTGAAGTGCTGCGGGTCGGGATGGCGGACTTCCTGGAGAAAGCGCGGGGAGGGATTGCGGGTCTCGAAGATGAAACAGCCGTCGGGGCGCAGGTGTTCGCGCACGCGCGCCAGCATCGCTTCCTGGTCGGGGCGGGTCAGCAAGAACTGGAAGACGTTCTCCAGCATGAAAATGCACGGAAACTGCCGGTGGAGTTGGAACGCCCGCGCATCGGCTACTACCCACTCGACGGCGACGCCCGCCGCCGCCGCCTTCTGCCGGGCCAGGGCGATCATCTCCGGCACCAGATCCACGCCCACGACCTCGTAGCCCAGTTGGGCCATCTGGATCGCCATGCGCCCGGTGCCGCAGGCCAGGTCCAGCAGCGGCCCGCCCAGCGTCCGCGCCCACTGCTCGATGCAGGGCCGGTCGTCGTTGTAGTCGCCCACCACCAGGTCATAGGTCTGCGGGTCGCGGAACTCTTCCAGCGGATCATAATCGAGCATCAGTTTGCCTTTCGGGCCTTCGGCAACAGTGGGCCAGGTCCCACATCATCTTCACCGCAGAGGCGCAGAGGGCGCAGAGGACGGTTTTTAGAAGTTTTGATCATGGCGTTCGTGATTGTACACAATCGTCTCACCGCGAAGGCGCGAAGCGCGCGAAGAACGGGGTTAATATCAACAATCTCTGCGTCCTCTGCGCCTCTGCGGTGAAGATCGTCCTCACGCCACCGCCGCCGCATCCGCCTCCGGCGCCGCCGCGGCGGCTTCGCCGTGCCAGAGGTGGCGCATTTCGGGGCTGCGCGCCAGCAGGTCGTCCAGCGTGCCCACGGCGGCGACCGCGCCGTCTTTGAGCACGATGATCTGGTCGGCGCGGCGCAGGGCGGCGCGGCGATGCGAGACGGCCAGCACCGTGCCGGTGGGCCGGGCGAAGACGCGCGCCCAGAGCAGGTTTTCCGTCTCCACGTCGAGCGCGCTGGACAGGTCGTCGAACACCAGCAGGTCGGCGGGGCGCACGAACATGCGCGCGGCGGCGGCCCGCTGGATCTGCCCGCCGGAGAGCCGCACGCCCCGCGCGCCCACCTTGCTCGCCAGGCCGTCGGGCATGTCCGCGATGTCGGGTTCGAGCACGGCCAGGCGCAGCGCCTCCGGCAGATCCACGTCGGCCTCCGGCAAGCCGAGCAGGATGTTGTCGCGCAGGGTCTCGCTGAACAGGCGCGGCACCTGCGGCGTGTAGGCGCTGTGCGGCGGCACGAAGAAGGTCGCCGGGTCGGCCACGGCCTGGCCGTTCCACAGGATCGTGCCGCTGCCGGCGGGCAACAGGCCGAGCAGCGTTTGCACCAGCGTCGTCTTGCCCGCGCCGATGCGCCCGGTGATCACGGTGAACGAGCCGCGCTCCAGGCGCAGATCGATGCCCGTGATGCCGCGCCCGCCGTCGGGATAGTGATAGGTCAGGTCGCGCACCTCCAACGTGTGCAACGGGTCCGCCTGGCGGGCGGGCAGGCCGGGTAGGGTGGGCAGCGGGCCGGACAGGTAGACCGGGCTGGGCGCCACCAGCGAGGGGGCGGGCGCGCCGCTCAGCAGCCGGGCCATGCGCCCGAAGTAGACGCCCGCCTGCCGGTAGCGGGCCAGCACGATGCCGAACAGCGCCGTGAAGTCGCTGATGATGCCCAGGTAGTAGACAAACAGCGCGAAGTCGCCGATGGTGAACGTGCCGCCCGCCAGCGCCGGCCCGGCGAACAGCAGGATCAGCCCGGTGCAGACGTTGACCGTGTTCCAGAAGATCGACTCCAACATCTGGTCGAACGTGCGGTCGCGCACGGTCACATTGAGGCGCGCCTCGTTCAGCTTGCGGAAGTAGCCCGCCACCTGCTCGTCGGCGCCCGCGATTTGCACCGCCTGCACCGCGCCGAACACCTCGCCCAGGAAGCCGGTCACGGCGCCGGTCGCCTCGCGGCTGGCTTTGCGGTAGACCTCGATACGCCGGCTCGCCAGGTTGACCACGCCCACCACCAGCACCAGCGGCACCACCACGGCCAGCGTGATCAACGGGTTGATGCTGAACATCACGACCAGGCCGATGATGGTGAAGACCAGCGTGGCCGTCAGGTCGTTGAAGGTGATCATCACGTCGCCGATGCCGTCCACGTCGTCGCGGAAGCGGCTGATGGCCTCGCCGGTGGACGAAGGCAGGGCGCGCGCC
>JAICKM010001090.1 GCA_025927935.1 Chloroflexia bacterium
CGGCAGGACTATCCCGCCCGCGAGTTGATCGTGCTGGACGACGGCGCCGACGCCATCGCCGACCTGGTGCCCCACGACGACCGCATCCGCTACGTCCGCCTCGACCGGCGCTTGGCGCTGGGTGCCAAGCGCAACCTGGCCTGCGAACTGAGCCAGGGCACCCTGATCGCCCACTGGGACGACGACGACTGGATGGGGCCTCACCGGCTCAGCGCCCAGGTCGCCGCCTTGCTGGCCGCCGAGGCCGATGTCTGCGGCGTCCGCGACTTGCTCTATTACCGGCCCTACGCGGGTGACGCCTGGCGTTTCCAGGAGCCGCCCGGCGCGCATCCCGGCGTGGCCGGGTGCAGCCTGGTCTATCATAAGTCGGCCTGGGCCGCGCACCGCTTCCCCGAAACCCGGCGCGGCGAGGACAGCGCGTTCCTGCGCCAATTCCCCGCGGAGCGCGTCGCCGCCACAGACGACTCCTCCTACTATATCGCCCTGCTCCATCCCGGCAATACCGCCGCGCGCAACCTGGCCGATCCCTGCTGGCAGCGCCGGCCCCTGGAGGAAGTCACCGCCCGGCTGGCCCTCGACCGCGACTTCTACGTCGCGCTGCGCAACGGGCGCGGCGCCGCGCCTGCGGTCCGCCCGGCCCTCGAGCCGGTTACAGTGGCCGCGCCGTTCATGGTCTACGACGGCTACGGCAGCCTCTCCGAGTATGTGGTGCGCGGCATGGTCCAGGCGGGAGCAAACGTCCATGTCACGCCGATCCGCCTCGACCCGGCGGGGCTGTCCGACGAAATCCAGGCCATCCTGGCCCGCTCGCGGCCCGAACCGGGTGCCGTCACGCTCTGCTTCTCCTGGCCGCGCGAAAACCTGGCCCCGTTCCACACTGCCCGCGACCTGTTCATCTACACCATGTGGGAGACCAGCGCGTTGCCCGCCGGCTGGGCCGAGGTGATCAACCCGGCCCGCGCCGTCATGGTGCCCTCGCGCTTCGTGGCCCGCACCTTCCGCGAGTCGGGCGTCACGGTGCCGATCGAGGTGGTGCCCCACGGCGTCGATCCCGAGGTCTATCATTACGAGGTTCGCCCGGAGCGCCCCGGCATCACCACGTTGATCGTGGGCACGTTTGTGCCGCGCAAGAACATCGACATTGGCATCGCCGCCTGGAAACAGGCGTTCGCGGGCGACCCCGAAGCCAGGCTGATCATCAAGACCCGCTTCCGCGTAACGCCTTACGTGCCCGATGATCCGCGTATCATCTTTGTGGACACCGAGGAGCGCACGCACGGCATCGCCCACTGGTATCGCCAGGCCGATGTGCTGCTGGCCCTGGGCAACGAGGGCTTCGGCTTGCCGCTGGTCGAGGGTATGGCGACCGGCCTGCCCGTCATCGCCCTGGACTCCGAGGGCCAGTCCGATGTGTGCAGCGAGGCGGCCGGATGCGTGCTGCCCGTGCCGCCCGCGCGCTGGCAGGTGTTCGACGAGGCGCCCTTCGGGCGCTGCGGTGTGCGCGGCATCCCCTCTGTGAATGATGTAGCCGATCGATTGCGCTGGGTGGCGCAGCACCGGACCGAAGCCCAGGCCCTGGGCCGGGCGGCATCTGCATGGACGCTGGCCCAGCGCAA
>JAICKM010000742.1 GCA_025927935.1 Chloroflexia bacterium
AGATTTGGCTCCCCTCTCCGTGGCGGAGAGGGGCCGGGGGAGAGGTTGGCCGCCAGACGACCGCCTAACCCGACCAACCTAACCCCCCGGCCCCCTTCCCGCGGCGGGAAGGGGGAGATTTGGCTCCCCTCTCCGTGGCGGAGAGGGGCCGGGGGAGAGGTTGGCCCGGCTCAGGGATGCCGTTGCCGGTAGAGCAGCGCGCCGCCCACGCCCGCCAGGCAGAGCGTGGCGCAGATGCCCAGCGCCCAGGAGACGCCCAACATGCTCGACAGCGTGCCGATCAGGAAGCCGCCGATGGGCGTGGTTCCGGCGAAGAGCAGGATGTAGAGGCTCATCACCCGGCCCCGCAGGTCGTCGGGCACGTTTAACTGCAACAGCGTGTTGGCCGTGGTGCTGAAGATGATGGCCGCGAAGCCGAGCGCCACCAGCAGCAGCGCCGTCAGCACGAAGTTGGTGGACGCCGCGACCCCGCCGAGCAAGAGGCTGAACGTGGCCGCGCCTCCGATCAGGCGGCGCGGCGTGACCTGCCGAGCATAGGCCGTGGCGACCGCCGCCACCAGCGAACCGAAGCCCAGGAAGGCCGACAGGCCGCCGAACCCCGCCGCGCTGGTCTTCAACAGGAACCCCGCCACCAGCGGCAGCACCACGCTGAAGTTGTAGCCGAAGGTGCCGATGGCCGCCATCAGCATCATGATCAGCAGCACGGAGGGCGTGTGCCGGACGTAGCGCAGGCCCTCCAGCAGCCGCCGGCCCACCGGGCCGCCCGCCGCGCGGGGCCGGATCTCGAAGGCGCGCGGGTCCATCAGCAACAGCCCGGCGATCACGGCGATGAAGCTGACGGCGTTGAGGAACAGCGCCCAGGGGATGCCCAGGTTGGCGATCAGCAGGCCGGCGGCCGCCGGACCGACGATGCGCGCGCCGTTGAACAGCATCGAGTTGAGCGCGATGGCGTTCACCAGGTGGCGGCGGCCCACCAGTTCGGGCACGAACGCCTGGCGCGTCGGGTTGTCGATAGCGTTGATCAGGCCCTGCACGGCGGCCAGGATGTAGACGTGCCAGATCTGGATCATGCCCGTGGCGACCAGCGTGGTGAAGACCGCGGCCTGGAGCAGTAGCGCGGTCTGCGTCAGCAGCAGCAGCCGGTGCTTGGGCCAGCGGTCGATGAAGACCCCGCCCACCAGGGTGAGCAGCGTGATCGGCAAGAACTGGAAGGCCGTGACCAGGCCCAGGTCGAACGGCGAGTGGGTAAGTTGGATGACCAGCCAGTCCTGCGCGGTGCGCTGGGCCCAGGTGCCGGTCAGCGAAATCAACTGTCCAGTCCAGAACAGGCGATAGTTGCGGATCGCCAGCGCGCTGAAGCCCCGCGTGACGGCGCCGAGCGAGAAGCGGAGGGGCTTGACGGGCGCTTCCTTGACCGGGGCCGGCGCGGCGGCGATGGGTTCCTCGGTGTCCAGCTTCATTCGGGCAGCGCCTCCAGGCGGTCCTCGGCGCCGTCCTCGTCGGCGGGGGCGAACACGCGGCCCAGCGCGGGCAGCGCCTGGGCCACCGCCTCCAGTTCGCCGGGGGTGAGCGCCGCCATCAGCGGGATCAGGCGGCGCAGAATGTGGGTCTGGGCATGGCGGTAGTGCTCGTGGCCGCGCCCGGTCAGTTGCAGCAACTGCTGGCGGCGGTCGCGCGGGTCGGGCATGCGCTCCACCCAGCCGCGCTCGACCAGCGCCTGCACCAGGCCGCTCATCGACTGCAAGCTGACCCGCCGCCACCGGGCGAGCACGCTCAGGGTGCGCGGTTCCTCGGCCAGTTGGGCCAGCACGCGATACTGGGCCATGGTCGTATCCTCGCCCGCGACGGCACGCACCTCGGCCCCAACCATGCGATTGAGCAGGGGCAAAATCTGTAACAATTCCTGGGTAGCCTGTTCCGGGGTCCACGTCATGGCATAACCTCAGCTTCCTTGATAATCAGGTATCCTGATTATATCATGGACCTAACCCGGCGATCAAGCGGCGACGGGCCTAACCCTCCGGCCCCCTTCCCGGCACGGGAAGGGGGAGACGTGGCGGGGGGGTTGGCCCGGAATTTGCACCGGGAGCCGGTGGGCTGTGGCACACCCCGGCGCGTCCGGCGCCGGCTGCGCGCCGGGGGCGCGGGCGCGCGGCACATCTTCACCGGCCCGGCCCGTACCTGTAGGAGGAACTGCATGCATGATTTCCGCCGCTCCACGGCGCGCGCTCTGGCCGGGGTGCTGGCCGCGACTGCGCTGCTGATCGGGGCTGTCGCCGCGCGCCCCGCGGCCACGCACGCCCAGGCCCTGCCCGCCCCGCAGCATGGCGTGGCCTTTGTCCAGATCCCCAGCGCGCGCTTCGGCTCCCCGGCCTCGCTGGAGTCGCTGCGCCGGCTGCACGACACCGGCGCCAACTGGGTGTCGATTGTGGCCCCGTTCCGCGCCAACGGCGCGACCTATAACACCTTTTACCGCTCGCCGAACGACCCGGTGGACCCGGAACTGGTGGCGATCATCGGCGCGGCGCACGGGCTGGGGATGCGCGTGATGCTGCAACCGGTGGTGGCGAGCGACGACGGGGTCTGGGCCGGGCAGCTCCAGCCCAGCAACCCGTCCGGCTGGTTTGACCACTACATCGAGCAGATCCGCAACTATGCACGGCTGGCGCAGGGCACCGGCGCGGACGAACTGTGCATCGGCACGGAGTTGTTCACCATGACCGGGCCGCAATACTCCGCCAACTGGCGGGCTGTGATCGCCGCGGTCAAGGAGTTCTACCACGGCCCGCTGACCTATTCGGCCAACTGGGGCGACAAGAAAACGCCGGAGTATGCCACTATCGACTGGTGGGACCAGCTCGACTATATCGGCATCTCGGCCTATTTTCCGCTGTCGTGGAACAACTTCAACACGGAGCCGCTGCGCCAGGGCTGGTTCAGCTACACCGATCCCTACGGCCCCAACGCCCAGGGGCAGACCTTCCACTGGGTGGACGCGATTACCGCCGTGCATAACCGCTGGAACAAGCCGGTGCAGTTCACCAAGATCGGCTTTGCCTCGTATGCCAACTCGCCGGGGCGCTGGGATCTGCACCCCGATCCCTACCTGGAACTGAGCGTGCAGGCCAACGCCTACGACGCGACGATGCTGGCCTGGCAGGGCACGGGCTGGCTGACGGGCATGTTCTGGAGTCCGTGGTACAGCGAGCCGGGCGCCGGGGGGCCGCTCGACACCGGCGAAAGCCCGCAGAATAAGCCCGCCGAGCAGGTGCTCCACCGCTGGTATAGCGGACAATAAGCGCGCCCGGCCCAACCTCTCCCCCCGCCCCTCCCCGCCGCGGGGAGGGGAGATTCCGTTGCCCCCCTTCCCGCCGCGGGAAGGGGGGGTTGGGGGGTTAGGTTACTCGCGGGCGATGGCGGCTTGGGAGGCGCCCGGACCAACCTCTCCCCCGGCCCCTCCCCGCCGCGGGGAGGTAGCGGGCTTTGTCACGCTGAGCGCGGCGACGAGTCTCGTTA
>JAICKM010000291.1 GCA_025927935.1 Chloroflexia bacterium
CATGACAAGAGGCCCGGTGGCCGGTGGGGTTTAGCGCAGCGCCTGGACATAGCCGATCAGGGATTGCAGATCGCTGTCTGAAATATTCGCTGTGCTAAAGGAAGGCATATTCCGCTTTCCATGGCGCACTATGGTCGTGATCTCGTCGGCAGTCAGCCCGGCGTTGACCAGGTTCTTGCCCACGCCCTGATGCCCACCGGGATGGCACGTGTTACAATACTGCAAAAAGACCCGCTGCCCGGCCTGTAGCGCCGGGGGTACCGCGGTGGGCGTCGGACCCGCTGGTTGTGTCTCCCCGCAGCCGGTCACGACGCCGAAAGTGGCCGCCGCCAGCAGCAGCCCGGCTACTACGGACCGCCACCCGCGATGCATCCCCTGATCCGTCATCCCGTTCTGTCCCATTGGTATTCGTGCCTCATATAAATAATGGTCAGCATTCAGCCCAGGCTAAACGCTGACCACCGACCACTCGTCCGGCGGAGAGGCAGGGATTCGAACCCTGGGGACTCACGTCCAGTTGTTTTCAAGACAACCGCAATAGACCGCTCTGCCACCTCTCCCTGCGCCCTATTCTACCTGCTTTGGCCCGGTGGGTCAAGCTGCCCTGCGGATGGCTCGGCAGCGGGTTCGCCGCTCAGGGGGGCCGGGATGTCAACGGCCCCATCGCCGGAAAACACGCCCAGCACCTGGGTCACCAGCAGTACCGCCATTCCAAGCGCCACGGCCCCTGCGCTGGCGACGAAGACGGCCTGCGGGCCGATCGCGTCGAAAAGGGTGCCGCCCACCAGCCCGGCCAGCAACGGCGCCAGGCCATAGTTACCGGCATTGAGCAAGCCCTGATACGTCGCCACCTGCCCGTGGGGCGCCCACCGGGCGACCAGTTGCACGATAGCCGTCACGAACAGCGCATAGCCGATGCCTTCCAGCAGCGCGGCCAGCAGCAGCAGTTCCGGGCGGGGAATCGTCGCCAATCCAATAAAGGCGCCGCCCAGGAGGATGCCGGCCAGCACCAGGGTGAACGGGCCGCCCACTCGCCGTAGCACCCGCTCGGTCCATAGCATGATGGGGATCTCAATGGCGGCGGCGACGGCGGCGTACAGGCCGACCAGCATCTGCCCGCTCACGTGGTCAATGTAGATCGCCGAGAAGGTCCGCGCCATGACCATGCCCAGGCTCATAAACACCGCGCAGATCAGCACGATCCATAAGTGCGCCGCACCGGCCGTCAGGCGAAACGCCCGGCGTTCCGCTCCCGCGTGCGATCCTTGCTCCCCCAGCAGGCGTGCCATAAACATGGTCGCCACAAACAGCAGACTCGCCAGGGGAAACATCAGCCATAGGCCAAACCGCGGCCAGAGGAAGCCGCCGACCAGGGACATCACGACCCAACTGGCGGATCCCCACAGGCGCATTTTGCCGTAATTGATGCGGTGCCGGGTTGACATCTGCGCGATCATACCGTCGGAGATGGAGCCGGCTGTGCTGCCCATCAGACCGTTGCCGATCACCACGGCCAGCAGCACCACGAACGGCTGCGCCAGCGGTATGAGCAGGGTCGTTACCGCGACGCCGGCCAGACCCAGGACCAGCATCGGCCGCTGCCACCCGTGCCGGTCCGCTAGCGCCGTCAGGAGCGGCGTGGTGAGCAGCGCGACCACCGGCCCGGCCGCCGCCAGCACGCCGATCTCGCGACCCGAAAGCCCCTGACCGGCATAAAACACGTTGACAAAGGGTAAGAACGCGGCACTTCCCCCGGAGATGCCCAAGTAAAAGAGGCTGCCCCGCGCGGTTGGACCAAGTCGCTTGTCCCATTGCCTGAGTATACTCTGATTCACATCGATCTCGCTGGTATCCCGCTGCGCATAAAAACTGAGCGCCGGGTTAAGCCCGGCGCTCACGCCATGCCCGTCCATCCCGCACGGGCGGATTAGATTGCTTCGGCTTCCGCCAGCACGCGCGGAGCATCCTTGCGGGCCTGGGCGGCCGCGGCTTGGACCTTGTGCCCGTGCAGGCGGCGCTCGGTCGGCATCATGAGCACACTGGCCGTGGTCGCGGTGATGATATGGAGGCCGCCCAGCACCAGGAACAGATAGAGCGGCCCTATCGCGTAGAGCGGTCCACAGATCAGCGCGCCGATAAAGCCCATGGCCGTGTTCGTGGTGGTCACCATGCCCTGCACACGCCCGCGCATGCTGGATGGCATCACGTCGGCCAGGTAGCTGTCGGAGGCCGGAACCAGCAGCGCGATCATCGCGCCTTCCAGCGTACCCAGGACCATGATGATCCAAAGGTTGGTCAGAAAGCCGTAGGCGATGTAGATGGCCCCGGCGACCAGCGACGGCGCCAGGATCAGCAGCACGCGGTTATGGCGGTCGGACAGCCGGCCCGCCCAGGGGCCAAGGATGATCAAGGGCAAGGCGAACACAGTGTAGCTCAGGCCAATAATGTCGAGGCTGCCGCCCAGGTCGTGGATCCAGATGTTCCAGACGACGTTGAAGAAGCCGCCCACGAAGCCCCAGCCGATGGTGCTGATGAAGACCGGCAAGATGGCGCGCCACTGGATATGCTCGGCGCTGATGCCGGCGGCCTCCGAAGCCGCGCCCGCCGGCTCCACCTCGGTGGTGCGGCGCGCTTTCACCATGAGCGCCAGGAAGATGCCCGCCAGCAGGCTACTGCCCGCCCCGAACCAGAACGGCCCTTCCATGCCGGTTACGCCGGCCATCAGGCCGCCGACCGCCGGGCCGATCAAGATGCCGCCGTTCACCGCCGCGCCGAGCAGCCCGAAAGCCTGGCCGCGCCGCGCCGCCGGGATCGAGTCCATACTGTGGGCGCGGGCCGCGGGCATCATGGCTGAGGCGCCGATGCCTTCGATGAAGCGCAGGATGGCGAAGCCGAGCAACCCATGAACCGGCAGGTACAGGATGGAAATAACGCCGTGGACGGCCAGGCCCGCCAGCAAGAGTGGTTTGCGCCCGATGCGGTCGCTGGCCCAGCCCATGGGGATCTGGAACAGGAAGTTCGAGGCCATGTAGGCGGCGGTGGTCACCCCGATCTCGGCGATGCCGATGCCTTGCGCCTGCATATAGAGGGTCAGGACCGGCCAGATGGTGCCCAGGCCCATGTAGACGACAAACACGCCGAGCGTGATGATCCCCAGGTCGGGATATTCCCAGAGCATATGCCCCGTCAGCCGCTTGCGGAGCGCGTGCATGTTCACGTGTTGTCCTCCCTAAACTCCTGATGCTGTTACTTGCCGGCGTGGTCGTGCTGAAGATCGTTGCTCCGGTGACACCTGCTAATTATACGGGCCGGAGACGCCGGATCGCCAGTGCCGGATGGGGTATTTGGTACTGGCCGTAGGTCCGACTAATGATGGAGGATTCCAATGCACGAATGACCGGGGCGGGAGTACACCGGGCGGAGCGTCTAGCGGCTGGGGCACCTGCGGCGCCCGCCGGGATCGCGTATACTGGTTGCGCCCGATCCCGGCGGGCGCGCCATGCCGACGCGCGGGGATCCGGTGAAACGCCAATGGGTTAAGATCGGCGATACTGCCGGATGTGTAAGGTCTAGAGGAGAGACATGACTGAGCTGGTTGGTGGACAGACCGAATTGCGCCAGACCGTGATCCCCGTCGGGGTGCTCGCTTCGGTGAGCCGGTATCCGGTCAAATCCATGCGCGGAGAATCGCTCACGGAAGCCGAGGTCCGTTTTCAGGGTATTTGTGGGGATCGGCGCTTTGCCTTTATACAAGGCCGCGATCACAGCCGTTTCCCCTGGCTGACGGCGCGCGAGGTGCCGCGGATGCTGTTATATCAGGCGGCGCTGATCAACCCCGCCGATCCCGATAATTCGGGGGCGCTGGTCACCACGCCGGAGGGGCGGCAACTCGACGTATTCAGCGACGAGCTAATTGCCGAACTAAAAGGGCAATTGCGCGGAAGCGCGCGCAATCAATCCATTTATGCGGTTCACCTGAAAAGCGCGCATGATGCGGAACCGATTTCGTTGGTCACGACCCATGCCGTGCAGCGCCTGGCGGAGCGCATGGGCGGGGCCGTCGATGCGCGGCGCTTTCGGGAAAACCTGGTGATTGACACAACAGATACGTCCTGCCCTGATGAGCAAACATGGATCGGCGCGCGCCTGGTGATCGGGACCGGCGACCGCGCAACGACGCTAGCGGTCACGCGGGGTGATGAGCGGTGCATGATGCCGAATTTGCATCCCGATACGGCCGTGCAAGACGGCCGTATTTTGCGCACGATTGCCCAGGAGCAAGACAATATTATGGGCGTGTATGCGTCCGTCGCGCAACGGGGTACGATTCGCGTGGGCGACCCTGTATATCTCATCGCCGCGGCCCGTTAGGCGCGGGCGGGGCTGCCGCCGGGAGTCGCCATTGCGCCATGCCGGCCCTCTGTCTATATTGCTGAGGTCGGAAAACTTACGGTATAATGAGCGGACAGTTAGGCTACCACGTATTTAACCGGCCGGGGCGCCCGGCTAGAACAGGATCCCCCATGCAGCGATCTCTCTTTCCGGCAGTGTCCGGGCCGGCCCGCGGAGCCCGGCTTTTGCGCGGTGCACTCATCGGCGCGGCGCTGGTGAGCGGGCTGTTACCGGCCACGGCGGGCGCGGCCAATGGCACGGGCGCCCCGGCTACCACGCCCGCGAAGGCGCCCAGCTTCAGCTTCGCCGACTCCAGTTTCGATCTGCTCTGGACGCGCACGGATAACGCCGTGGCTGCCCACAGCGTCAACCGCTCGTGGATCTGGGGACCGGCCCCCGGTGTGGCGGGGCTGGAGGCGTATGCGGAGGCCCCCGACGGCTCCGGCAAGCGGCTGGTCCAGTATTGGGACAAGGGCCGCATGGAGGTCAACAATCCGCTGGCCGATCCTAAGGCGCAGTGGTTCGTGACCAGCGGCCTGCTCACCGTCGAACTCATGACCGGGCGGCAGCAGCAGGGTGATACCGCCTATACGCAGCGCGCGCCCGCCCAGGTGCCCATCGCCGGAGACACCGACGACCCTAATGCGCCGACCTATGCCTCGTTCCTGGGCGTCAGCAACACGCCGCTGGGCGAGCACCGCCAACCCGACCGCCGGGGCCAGGTCGTGACCAACATCATCGGGCGCGACGGCAAGACCTGGACCGATCCCGCGAAGAGCCGCTACCCCGGCCTGCGCGTCACCTCTTTTCAGTCGGAGACCGGGCACAATATCCCCGAAATCTTCATGAACTTCCTGAACCAGAGCGGCCCGGTGTACCAGGACGGCAAAACCAGCACCCGCGCCCTGTTCGAGCCGTGGGTCTTCACGATGGGCCTGCCGATCTCCGATCCCTACTGGGCGACGGTGAAGGTAGACGGCCAGCCGCAAGAAGTGTTGATCCAGGCTTTCGAGCGCCGCGTGCTCACCTATCAGCCGAGCGCCGCGCCGCAATGGCGCGTGCAAATGGGCAACATCGGCCTGCACTACTACAAGTGGCGCTATGGCGCGACGTGGTATGATGGCGTGACCGGCCCCGCGCCGCGCCCCGCCGCCGATCCGGCCATGCCCCACCAACTGGTTATCCCCAAGATCGGCGTGCGCGCCAATATCGAGTCGCTGGGCGTCGATCAGAACAACAACTTCGACATCCCCAAGGATCCCTGGAATGTCGGCTGGTACGCGCCGGGCACCCGGCCGGGCGCCATGGGCAGCGCGGTCATCGACGGCCATCTCGACTGGTATAACGTCGGCCCGGTGGTCTTCTGGCGGCTGGGCGACCTGCGACCGGGCGACCGCTACTGGGTGCGCGACAGCAAGGGCCGCGACTTCGGATTCGTGGCGACCGAGACCGCCACCTGCCCGTATAACGACTGCCCCACGCAGCGGGTCTTCGGCGCGACCGATGGGCGCCATCTCAATCTGATCACCTGCCACGGCAAGTTCGACCGCGCCTCCCGCAATTACGATAAGCGTCTGGTCGTCTACGGCGACCTGATGCAATAGCGTATGGGCCAACCGCGGATCGCGGTCGTCGGGGCGGGCGTAGGCGGGTTGGCGACGGCCGCCCGCCTGGCCGCCGCGGGCTACGGCGTCATCGTTTGCGAACGGGACGCCCAGCCCGGCGGCAAGATGAACCGCGTCGAGGCGGGCGGCTTCCGCTTCGACACCGGCCCCTCGTTGATCACCATGCCGGGCGTGCTGGCCGAGACGTTCCGCGCCGTGGGCCGCCGCCTGGGTGATTACCTTCACCTGCGGCAACTCGATCCGATCTGCCGCTACTTCTACCCCGACGGCGTGCGCCTCGACACGAGCAGCAATCTGGCCGCCATGAGCGCGGCTATCGGGCGCCTGGCGCCGGGCGATGTCGGCGGCTACCTCGACTTCCTGGCCCACAGCCGCCGGCTCTACGAGCGGGCGGCGCTGCCCTTCCTCTACGGCGAGCGGCCCAGTCCGCGCGATCTGCTGGCCCGCCGCGGACTCGACGTGCTGCGTATCGACGCCCTGTCCACGATGGATGGCGTGGTGCGCCGCTACTTCCGCGATCCGCACCTGGTCCAGCTTTTCGACCGTTATGCCACCTACAACGGCTCCTCGCCCTACCGGGCGCCGGGCACGCTCTGCCTGATCCCCTATGTCGAACTGGTGGGCGGGGGCTGGTATATCGAGGGCGGACTCTACCGGCTGGTGGAGAGCCTGGTCGCCGTCTGCCGCGAACTCGGCGTTGACCTGCGCTTGGGCACGCCGGTGGAGGAAGTGGTGATCGCTGGAACTGGGCGCAGCGCAAGGGCGACCGGCGTGCGGCTGGCCGGCGGGGCCACGGTGGCCGCGGATGCGGTCGTGGTCAACGCCGATCCGCTCTACGCGCGGGATGCGCTATTCGCCCCGCGCTACCGGGCAGCGGTGGGCGAGCGCCCCGTTTCTCCCGGCGACGATCTGTCCTGCTCCGGGTTTGTGCTGTTGCTCGGCACGTCGCGGCGCTGGCCGCAACTGGCCCATCACAACATCTTCTTCAGCGCCGACTACCCGGCGGAGTTCCGCGCCATCTTCGACGAACGCCGCCCCGCGCCCGACCCCACGATCTATATCAGCTACACCAGCGCCAGCGACGCGAGCCAGGCCCCGCCGGGCCACGGCAACCTGTTCGTGCTGGTCAACGCTCCGCCCGTGGCCGACCCCGCGCGTTGGGCCGCATGGGTGGGGCCATACACCGAGCGCATCCTTGATCGCCTGGAGGCAGCCGGACTACCGGGGCTACGCGAGTCCATCGTCTACCGGCAGGTGATTACGCCCGCCGATTTCGCCGCCCGCTTTAATGCCTACGGCGGCGCCCTCTACGGCTATGCGTCGCACAGCAAAGGAGCGGCTTTCGCCCGGCCCGCCAACCGCGCGCCCGGCGTGCGCGGCCTCTATTTTGCCGGCGGCAGCGCGCATCCGGGCGGAGGTGTGCCGCTGGTTTTGCTGGGCGCGCGCCTGGTGGCCCGCTTGGTGCAGGAGGATACGTGTGGCTGACTCGTTGATCAAAGCCGACAAGAACCCGCTGGCCTTGCAACTCGTGACCCGCTTGCTGATCGACCGGTCCTTGCGTAGCCACTTTCACGTCGTCTGGCTCCATCTCGACCAGGAAGCGCTGGCCTTGCGGCGAACCCCGCCCGCGTGCCGCTCCCCGGTCATCTTCACCAGCACCCATCCCTCCTGGTGGGACGGCTACCTGACCTGGTCCGTGAACCGCGTTCTGGGCAACCGCGACGGCTACCTGATGATGGATACGCTCTCGCTGCGCCACTACCGCTTCTTCACCTGGGTGGGCGCTTTCGGCATCGACCGGGCTAACCCGCGCGCCGCCTTGGAGAGCATCGAGTACAGCGCCAATCTGCTCAAAGAGGCGCCTAACCGGGCCATCTGGATCTTCCCGCAGGGCACCATCACGCCGCCCGACCGTCGCCCGCTGGGCCTCTACCCCGGCGTGGCCCATATCGCCCGCCGCCTGCCGGTCTGCGAGATCGTGCCGGTGGTGTGGCGCCTGGCCTATCGCTACGAGCAGCGGGCCGAGATCTTCATCCGCGTGGGTGCACCTTTGCACCTCGCGGAAACCGAGCGGCACACCACCCGCGAGATCACGCGCTGGATCGACGACGCGCTGACGGCGGAGGACGACCGCTTGC
>JAICKM010001103.1 GCA_025927935.1 Chloroflexia bacterium
CTGGCACCCGGTGCACATCATCGACTCCAACGGTGCGCTGGTGAAGCCGGCGCTGGAATCGGCGGGCTTCGACAAGTCGGTGGGGGTGATCACCGCGCAGTACCTGAAGGACCCGACCGATCCGCAATGGGCCGACGATCCCGGGATGAAGGAGTTCTATGTCTGGAAGAACAAGTACGCGCCCGAGGCCGATGTTGCGAACCCGGTCTGGTACTACGGCTACACCATGGCGCAGGCGCTGGTGATCGTGCTGCAGCGCGCCGGGCACGACCTGTCGCGGGAGAACATCATGAAGGCCGCGACCAGCCTGCCGGACACCACGACGCTGCCGCTGGTGCTGCCGGGGATCAAGATCAGCACCTCGCCGACCGACTACCAGGCGATGAAGGGCATGCGGCTGTTTCAGTTCGACGGCAAGATGTACAAGCTGCTGCCGGAGTAGCGTCCCATTGTCGGCAAGTCTGGCCGCCGCAACGGCCAGACGCGGCGACCGCGCACCCCGGTCGGGCACGGCGCGCACCATCTTTCTTTCGCCATGGCGGGCGCAGGCCCCATGGGCGTTAAAATAACAGCGGTTGGTTCTTCGGCTGGCGCTCGCGCCGTACCAAAACCGTCATGGCGGGCGAAGGCCCGCCATCCACGCCTTGCGGAGTTTCTCCAGCTACCGACAGCGCGTTTGAGGCAAAGGCGCGGATGGCAGGCCGTCGCCTGCCATGACGGCCGATGGACTGGCGCATCGCGTGTTTGGCCCCGCAAACTCCCTATCTTAACGCCCACGGGGCCCAGGCCCGCCAAGACGAGTAAGCATTGGCCTGCGCCCACGATGACGGGTACGCGCCCCCGTCGCTCGCCATGGCGGCGCACCCGCGCATAGCCCATTCTCACCCCTTCCGCGCCTTCAGCCGCTGGATCGCCGCATTCACCATCCGCGTCGGCTCCTCGTCCTGGTAGGCCCGATACATGCACCGGATCCCGGCCTCGATTGCGTCGTTGACCGGCATCGCCTCCCACTCGCGGATCAGGTCCTTCTGCAACCGGATCGCTCGCGGCCCCGACTCGACGATCGCATGCGTCCACGCCGCCAGCGCTGCGTCCAGGTCCGCTTGCGGCACGACCCGTTCGACCAATCCCCAGTCCAGCGCGGTGCGCGCATCGATGTTCTCGCCTGTGTAGAGCAGCACCTTGGTCCGCCCCCAGCCGATCAATTGCGGCAGCAGCGCGGCCTCCACCACCGACGGCAGGCCGATCTTCACCTCCGGCATGCCGAATACCGCGTTGTCGGACGCGATGTGCATGTCGCACGCCGCCATCACCTCCACCCCCGCACCCAGGCAGAAGCCGTTGACGCGGGCGATCACCGGCACCGGCAGGTCACGCAGCACCTTGCACATGCGGTGGATCAGCGTCAGGAAGTCGCGCGCCTTGGGCGGGTTCAGCGCGCCGAGCTCGAACAGGTTGGCGCCGCCCATGAAGCTGCGCTCGCCCTCGCCGGTGACGACCAGCACGCGCAGGTCGGGGTCGTCCTTCTGCGCCTCCACCGCC
>JAICKM010000637.1 GCA_025927935.1 Chloroflexia bacterium
ACCCGCGCCCCACCTGGCCGGTGAAGCGCGGGTCCGTGTGGCGCCGGGCGAGGGTGCCGGTTATTGCGTCGCGCCCCCCGCGGCGGGGGCCGGGCCGCCCAACTTGGTTAGTATCCGGTCCACGAAATCGCCCACGTTGCCCACCTGGGCGTCCACCTGGGCCTGGGTCCACTTCCCGCTTTGCAGGCCCTGGTTAATCATGGTCTGCGCGGCCGCGAGGGCGGCGGCGCGGACCTGCGCGTGATCGACGGTGTGCGCCTGCTCCAGCGCCGCGAGCGTCTGGCCGGATTTGAGCGCCGCCGCGAACTCGTCGGCACTCATGCCGAAGAGTTTGGCGATTGCGCCTTCCACCGCCGGACCGAAGTCGCCGGCAGGCCCGCTACCGCCGGTTTTCGCCAGCGCGCCGGTCATCTTCAGCAGCACGTTGTCGATTTCGTCGCTATAACCCTGGTACATTTTGTCGGCCTCCGCCTGGGACCACTTGCCGCTTTGCACGCCCTGGTCGAGCCGGGTGCGGATGGTGTGCAGCGCCGCGTCGTTCACCTGCTGCGCCGTCACGTGGTGGCTTTGCTCCAGCGTGTCGAGCGTCTGCCCGCCGTGCACGGCCTCACGCAGTTGATCGGCGGTCATGCCGAAGAGTTGCCCGACCGCGCCCACAATGGCATCCGCGTCGGCGGAATCCAGCCGCGATCCGTATTGCTCGCCGTTTAAACTGCTGCCGAGCAGGCCGGCCAGCCCCGATGCGGCGAAGTCCCGCACCTTGCCGGCCTGGGCCTGGGTCAGCTTGCCGTCGCGCACCGCCTGATCGACGGTGTCCTGCATGGCGGCACTGAAGGCGGCGTCCAGCTTGGCGCGGTCTACGCCGAGCCGGGTGGCGAGGTTCTGGGTCAGGAGGTTGCCGTAGTAGTCTTGATTCTTGCCCGCGGCATTGGCGGGCACGGGCGTGGCCGTGGCGGCGGCGGCCTGGATCGCCGGGGCGGCCGGGGCCGCGGAACCGGCGGGCGGGGCCGCCGCCGTCGGGCCTAGCCCCAGAAAGACGAAGGCGAACATCCCGGCGAAGGCCAGCACCCCGGCCACGAATCCGCCGATGATCATGCGTGGGTTGCTCATTGCGATAAATCCTTTCTCCTATGGCGTGTGCGATGCGGTTCTATCGTGGGCCGCAAGGGGCGGTCCCGCCCGGCCCGTGGCGTGCGTCGCGCGGCCTGGCCGCTATTTCGCGGTGCCTTCCGTGGCGGCGGACAACGCACCCGGCCCCAACCCCAGTTGATCCAACAGTGCGCGCACCCCGTCGGAACTAGAGCCGGCGCCGGACCCGTCGAACCCGTCGCGGAAGAACCCGGCCAGGCCCTGGCTCGCGCGGGCTTTGGCCTGGGCGGCTTGCGCCGGGGTCATTTGCCCGGCGCGGACCGCCTGATCAATCGTGTCGAGGGCGGCGGCCTGGATCGCCGCGTCCAATTGCCCCTGGTCGATGCCCAGCCGGGCGCCCAGCTTTTGCGCCAGGAGGCCGGCCAGGTAAGCGTCTTCATTGGCCGCGCCCGGCGTGGCGGCGGGCGGCTCGGTGGGCGCGCCCGGTTGCGCCACCCCCGCGGGCGCCGGCGTGGCGCCCGGCACGGGCACGTCGCCCCGCTGGAAGAGGGGCGCCAGCACGAACGCCGCCACCAGCAGCAGGACGCCCAGCGCCGGCAGCAGCGCGCCCCGGCGGCGGCCCAGCGGCTCGATATGGATGCGCCCGGTAGCCGGGTGCCGCATGAGCACTTCGCGGCGTAACGCGGGCCACAGGTCGGGCGTGCCCGGCATCTGCCGCGCGGCATAGTCGTCCAGCGCTTTACGGATCTGCGACGGGCGCATCGGCGTCTCCTTTCCCGGCGGCCACGCGGGCGGCCCGGTCCATGCCCGGCGGATGCAGCCAGTCGGGCAACAATTGGCGCAGGCGGCGGCGGGCGTCGTGCAGCCGGCGGCGCACCGTGCCCGGCGGGCAATCAAGCATTTGCGCGATTTCCGCGTCGTTCAAGCCGGCATAGTAGCGCAACACAATCGCCGCCCGCTGGGGCGGGCTGAGTTGATCGAGCACGGCCCAGATCGCTTCGCGGGTCTCCGCCGCGGCCAGCCGTGCTTCCGGGTTGTCGGCGGCGGGCGCCGGGGTCGCCAGCCAGGCCGGGTCCAGCGGCACCTGCCGCCGGCGGGTGACGGCTTTCAGCGCATCGTTGACCACGCTGCGGATAAACCAGGGGCCGAACGGGCGCCGGGCGTCGAACTGGCCGATGCGCTCGTAGGCGCGCAGAAAGGCGGCTTGCACCAGGTCTTCGGCCAGCGCGGCATCGCGGCAGACCAGCACGGCGGCATGCAGCGCCGGCTCCTGGTAGAGCCGGACCAGCGTCTCCAGGCCGCCGATATCGCCGCGCTGGAGCCGGGCCACGGCCTCCTGTTCTTGCATTCCTGGCGTCCTCGTTTCCCCGGCGTCGGAGTGTTGCTTCCACGGATACTATCCCGCGCGCCCTGCATTTGTTCGGGGTGGCGGGCACGAATCGCGGAACCAATATAGCACCTCGCGCGGTGTAGCGGGAGATCCGCGGATGCAAGGGGGAGCATCGCGGGAAGGCGGCGGGCGCGATTCATCCTGCCCGCCGCCTTCCCGCCCAGGCGGGCCTACGCTGAATGGGCCGGGGCCGGCTCCGGCATGTGGGATGCTCTATTCGCCGTCGGGCGAGAGGTAATAGGTCATGCTTTGCAGCGCCACGATGGGGTCGATATGGCGGATGCTGACGTGCTTGGGCACTTTGACCACGGTGGGCGCGTAGTTGAGGATGGCGCGCACGCCGTTCTCCACCAGTAGATCGGCCACTTCCTGGGCGGCAGCGGCGGGCACGGCGATCAGGGCGATGGCGATGTCGAGGTCGCGGACCATGCCGGGCAGGGCGTCCATGCCCTGAATGACCAGCGGGCCGACCTTGTTGCCTTGCTTGCGCGGGCTGTGGTCGAACAGCGCGGCCACGCGGAAGCCGCTGCGGGCAAAGCCATCATAGCGGGCCAGGGCGCGCCCCAGGTCGCCCACGCCGACCAGCGCCACGTTCCAGTCATGCTGGAGTTGCAGGATGCCCTTGATCTGGGTCAGCAGGAACTCGACGTTGTAGCCCTTGCCCTGCTTGCCGAAGTCGCCGAAGTAGGCCAGGTCGCGCCGGATCTGCGCTGCGCTGACCTCGATGCGGTCGCCCAACTCCTCGGAGGAGACATGGACCATGCCCTCGGCCAGCAGGTATTCGAGCGTGCGCGCGTAGATCGGCAGGCGGCGGATGACCACGTCGGGGATGTTCTCACCGCGCCCGTTTTTGCGCCCGCGGGGGCGGCGGTCCCCTTCGAGTTGGGGGTCGAGTTCGAGATCCTGGTCCTCGTTGGTCGTTTCCATCTGCGTGCTTTCCCCGGATTCCGGGAACCCTTGCAGAGCCGGGTTCGCCGGGCGTTATGGGCGCGTGCCGACATGGACGGCGGCGCTGCCGAACATGAGTCGCTTATAGCGCACGTTGCACAGGCCCACGTCGCGCATGAGGGCGGCCAGGGCGGGCGCATCGTAGAAGTGCGTCATCGAACTGGGCAGGTAGGTATAGGCGTCGGGGTCGCCGGCCACGATGCGGCCCAGCAAGGGGATGGCGAACCGGATGTACATCCGGTTGCCCAGGCGCAGCCACCAGTAGCGCGGCTGCGACGCCTCCAGCGTGACCACGCGCCCACCGGGCCGGGTGACGCGGTATAGCTCGGCCAGGGCCTGGCGCACGTCGAGCACGTTACGCAGCGTGAACCCGCTGGTGGCGCAGTCGAAGCTGGCGTCGGCGAAGGGCAGCGTGAGGGCATCGCCCTGGATGAAGTAGACGTGCCGCGCCGGGCGGGCCAGCAACGGATCGGCGGCGAGGTCCGCGCGCCCGCGGACCATCATCTCGTGGGTCAGGTCGAGCGCCCAGACGCGGGCGCCGCGGCGGGCCAGTTCGGTGGCGATGCGCCCGGTGCCGCTGCCCATATCGAGCGCCAGGTCGCCGGGCCGGGGCCGCGCGGCGCGCACGGTCAGTTGCCGCCACTCTTCGTCGCGCCCGAAGGTCATCAGCGTGTTCATGAGATCGTAGCGGCGGGCGATGCGCGTGAACATGCCGCGCACATAGCGGCGCTTATCTTCCCCGCTCAGGCGAGCGTCGGGATTCTGTTCGGGAGCCTGCGCGGC
>JAICKM010000608.1 GCA_025927935.1 Chloroflexia bacterium
CGGCGTGGTGCTCATCGCCGAACTGCTGCACGCGGAGGAGTGGGTCTGATGGAGTTGCCTACTACCGGGCGGGCCGGCGCAACGGTCGCCGCCGGCCCGCCCATTCTCGACGACGACCCGTCGGTGGCGGCGCGCAACGGCAGCCGCCCCGCGCTGCTGTCCCATACCGAATACTGGCCCGACCCGGAGCCGTTGCCGCTCGACTGCGGGCGCACCCTCACCGGCGTGCAGGTGGCCTATGAGACCTGGGGCCGGCTCAACGCCGCCGCCGACAACGCCGTCGTCATCTGCCACGCGCTGACCGGCGACGCCCACGCGGCGGGCGTCTATGCCGGCGACGACCGGCCCGGCTGGTGGGACCCGCTGATCGGGCCGGGCCGGGCCATCGACACGGACCGCTATTTCGTGGTCTGCGCCAATGTGCTGGGCGGGTGCCGGGGCACCACCGGCCCGGCCACGCCCGCGCCGGGCGACGGCCGGCCCTACGGCAGCCGCTTCCCGCAGATCACGGTGCGCGACATCGTGCGGCTGCAACACCGGCTGGTGCGCGCGCTCGGCGTGCGGAGCATCGCCGCGGTGATCGGTGGATCGCTGGGCGGCATGCAGGTGCTGGAATGGGCCGTGCTCTATCCGGGCCTGGTCCGCAACGCCATCACCATCGGCGCCTCGCTGGCTCACTCGGCGCAGGGCATCGCCTTCAACCTGATCGGGCGCGAGGCGATCATGCTCGACCCGGCCTGGCAGGGCGGCGACTACTACGGCACGGACCGCAGCCCGGAGCGCGGCCTCAGCCTGGCGCGCATGATGGGCATCATCACCTATCAGAGCGCCGAATCGATGCGCCGCAAGTTCGACCGCACGCGCGTGGAGGCCGATGTGGAAAGCTACTACCGCCCCGCGTCCCGTTTTCAGGTAGAGAATTACCTGCATTATCAGGGGGAGAGCCTGGTGCGGCGCTTCGACGCGAACAGCTACCTGGTGTTGAGCCGGGCCATGGACCTGCACGACCTGGCCCAGGGGCGCGAGTCCCTGGCCGCGGCCCTGGCGCAGATCGCGCCGCAGACGCGCGTGCTGGCCGTGGGCATCAGTTCCGATCTGCTGTTCCCCACCGACTTGCAGCAAGGCATCGTCGCCGCGCTGCGGGTAGCAGGGCGCCCGGCGACCTATGCCGAGATCGATTCGCCGTGGGGCCACGACGCCTTCTTGATCGAGTATGGGCAACTCGGCGCCATCGTCGCCGATTTCTTGAACGGGAGCCATGATGCCGACTGAGACAGCCGCGCTAGGGATCGTCCAGATGGGCCTGGGCCAGGTGGGCCGCGCCCTGATCACGCAATACATCGCCGCCGCAGATCGCTATCCCTGGTTGCAATATCGCGGCCTGGGCGACCGCTCGGGCTTCATCTGGCGGGGCGACGGCTGGACGCGCGCCGAACTGCGCGCGGTGGTGGCGGCCAAGGCGGACGGCATGTCGCTGCGCCAGTATTGGAACCGCCTGCGCCAGCCGCGCGGCGAGTGCGTGCAGGACCGCTTCGACCGCGGCCCCGATCTCGTCACCCGCTTCGGCGGGGCCTGGGGCGACGGCGCGGTGGCCCTGGTGGACGTGACCGCCGAACGCAATACCTATCCGGCGGTGCTGGCCGCCCGCCAGGCCGGGGCGCATATCGTCCTCTGCAACAAGTGGCCGCTGGCCGTGGACCAGGCCGAATATGACGCGCTGCTGCGCGGCGGGACCGGGCGCTTGCTCTATGAGACCACCGTGGGCGCCGCCCTGCCGGTGATCGGCACGCTCGACGCGCTGCTGCTGACCGGCGATGAGATCGGCGAGATCCAGGCGGCGATCAGCGGCACCCTCGGCTTTGTCACCAGCGCCATTCAGGAGGGCAAGCCCTTCAGCGTCGCCCTGCGCGATGCCCAGGCCCTCGGCTTCACCGAGCCGGACCCGCGCGACGACCTGGGCGGCGTGGACGCCCGGCGCAAGGCGCTGATCCTGGCCCGCAAACTGGGCCTGCGCCTGAACATGGCCGATGTCGAGGTCGAGAGCCTCGTGCCGCGCGGCCTGGAGAGCGTGTCGCTGGACGCCTTCTGGGCGGGCCTGCGCGATGTGGACGCCGAGTACGCCGCGCGGGTGGCGGCGGCCCAGGAGCGCGACGCCGTGTTGCGCTTCCTGGCGCTGATCGACGGGCGGGGCGCGCGGGTCGGCCTGCTGGAGGTGCCCCGCGCCGGGCTGGCCGGTGGCCTCACCGGCACCGAGAGCCTGTTTGTCTTCAAGACGCGCCGCTACGGCGAGCAGCCGCTGGCCGTGCGCGGGCGCGGCGCGGGCGCCGACATCACCGCCTCCGGCGTGCTAGCCGATCTGCTGGCCTTGCGGCCCGGCGCCGCCGCCGCAACCCTGCCGGAGCGCCGGGGATGAAAAGCAAGCCCGTCCTCCTGCTGCAACTGGGCCTGGGCCAGACGGGCCGGGCGCTGGTGCGGCACTACCTGGAGCGCGCCGCCGCCTATCCGAACCTGCGCTACCTGGGCCTGGGCGACCGCCACGGCCTCTGGATTGTGCCGGAGGGCTGGAACCGGGCGGCGCTGGAGGACGCGGTCGATTTCAAGAACTACGGCATGCCGATCACGCGCTGGCACCCGGACGTGCCCGCCCCGGAAGCGGTGCCCGCCCCCGACGCCTTCAGCCCCGACCTGCTCTGGCGGTTGGACGAACTGGGCCTGCGCCGGGCCATCGTGATCGACGCGACCGCGCCGGGCAGCGGCACCGGCCCCTTGCTGGCCCTGATGCGCCGCGAGGGCTACGACGTGGTGCTGGCGAACAAAGCGCCGCTGGCCGGACCGCAGGCCGGCTACGACGCGCTGTGCGCCCCGGCCAAGGGCCGCCTGCGCTGGGAGAGCGCGCTCGGCGCGCCCCTGCCCTTGGGCGAGGCGCTGCGCCGGGCGGCTCACGGCGGCGACATGGTCCACGCCGTCGTGGCGATGTGCAGCCCCGCGCTGGGCTGGATTATGAACGCCGTGAGCCGGGGCCGCCTCTTCAGCGAGGCCGTGCGCGAGGCGGGCAGCCGCGGCCTCCTGCCCGGCGACATCCGCGAGCACCTGAGCGGCCAGGACACGGCCCGCACGGCGCTGCTCCTGGCGCGCGCCCTGGGCCGGCGGCTCGAACCCGGCGAGGTGCAGCTTCAGCCGTTGCTGCCCGCCGGGTTCGAGGGCGCCGCGCCCGGCGAGATCTGGCAGCGCCTGGGCGACCTGGATCGCTTTTTCGCCGAACGCGCCTGGCTTGCGGGCGAACGCGGCCACGTGTTACACTACTTAGCGCAGATCAAACCCGACGGAGTTACAGCCGGTCTCGAAGAAGTACCCCAATCCACGGCCCTCGGCCACCTGGCCGGGGACGAGTCTTACTTCGCGTTCTACACGGAGCACGGCGGCGAGCGCCCGACCCAGATCCAGGGCCGCGGCGCGGGGCCGGCGTCCACGGCGGCCGCCGTGTTCGCCGATGTGGTCAGCTTGTTGTAGGCGAGAACCTGCGAGTGTTGGTAGGATCAGAGCAAGAGCAAAGGAGAACAGAGCAAATGGCAACGGATGAGAAATTCCAGGGCTACGCGAATCCCGATATCCTCGTTTCGACCGAGTGGCTGGCCGAGCACCTCCACGATAAGGGCCTGCGCGTGTTGGAGTGTGACGAGGATGTGTTGCTCTACGACCAGGGCCATATCCCCGGCGCGATCAAACTCGACTGGATGACCGAACTCAACGACCCGCTGCGCCGCGATTATCTCGATCAGGCCCACTTCGAGGCGTTGCTGTCCCGCAAAGGCATCAGCAACGACGACACGCTCATCTTCTACGGCGATAAAAACAACTGGTGGGCCACCTACTCCTTCTGGGTCTTCCAACTCTTCGGCCATACCAAGGCCAAGATCCTCGACGGCGGGCGCACCAAGTGGCTCGCCGAGGGCCGCCCGCTGGAGACCGAGACCCCCAGCTACCCCGCCACCTCGTACAAGGCCAAGAACCGCGACGACAAAGCCATCCGCGCGTTCCGCGACGAGGTGCGCGATCTGCTCGATAAAGAGGGCAAGGCGCTGAAGTCGGGCGAGATGCTGGTGGATGTGCGCTCGCCGGGCGAGTACAGCGGGGAACTGCTGCACATGGCGAACTATCCGCAGGAAGGCGCGTTGCGCGGGGGGCACATCCCCGGCGCGGCCAACATCCCCTGGGCGCAGGCGGCGCAAGAGGACGGCACGTTCAAGCCGGTGGAACAGTTGCGCGCGCTCTACGAGGGCAAGGGCGTGACCAAGGACAAGGACGTGGTGACGTACTGCCGGATCGGGGAGCGCAGCAGCCACACCTGGTTCGTGCTCAAGTACCTGCTGGGCTATGACAAAGTGCGCAACTACGACGGCTCGTGGACCGAGTGGGGCAACCTGGTCAACGC
>JAICKM010001079.1 GCA_025927935.1 Chloroflexia bacterium
GCCGGCGCATCGAGAATCAGCTTCACCAACGCCGCGACCTGGGCCGGATCTGTGATAGTGCCCAGTTCGGTCGTGCCGTCCTCTTCGCTGTTCACGCCGATTCGCGTCACCTTGCCGCCGAAGTCGAGCAAGTCGGCCCCTTTTTGGGCGCGCGGGTTCGTGTCGGCTTCATACAGCGCGATGCGATCGCCCATGCGTGCCGCCAGGCGGAACGTGGGTTGATAGCCCTTGAGCGTGTAGACCACCGTGCCCGGTTCCAGGAAGGCTGCGTCGCCGTCCTTGGCGTGCTTGCTCATGTAGTCCGGCTCATGGACATTGTCCGCGTACTTGAATTGCACCGTGCCGAACTGCGGTCCCAGGTCGCTCTCCGTCAAGGGGTGGGCGCTGTTGTCGAAGTTCTCCACGTAGGTGATCCCGCCAAAGTAGATGAAGTTTACCCAGTCGATAATCGCATACACCTGCGGCGTCTCGGCCGGCGTGAGCGGGACAGCGGCGACCGGCGAAGCGGTCGGCGCCTGCGCGATGGTGGGGATCGGCGAGGGGGTCGGCGAGGGCTGGATGGTGGCGACGGGCAAAGTCGTCCCGGCGGGGGCCGGTCCCCCGGCGCCGAGAGGCGCGGCCCCGCACCCGGCGAGGACGCTGCCCACCAGGATCAGCCCGGCCAGCGCGCCGGAGGCGCGCCGGAGGCGCGCTGACCGGGCGCTGAAATATGTTGCGATATTCTGCATCGAGATGTCTCCTTTGTTGGTCAGCAATAAGCGTGCTGAACTGTACTCAGGAGACGCTTCCGGTCTTGTAGATGTTCCCCGGATCACCGCACAAAGAAGACCGGGCGCCGCGCGCCTGGTCTTGCTTACGTTCTCCCTGCATACGAACGGTTCAGCCCGCCGGATAGACGCTACCGGGATCGAACTCCCGCGCCGCGACTGTCTCCAGTTCACCGGTGGGGTGGGCGCGGCGATAGAAGCAGGTCGCGTAGCCCTCATGGCAGATCGGGCCGAGGGAGGTCACCTGCACCAGCAGGCTGTTCGACTCACAGTTGATGTAGATGGCGTCTACCTGCTGGTAGTGGCCCGATGTCTCGCCCTTGAGCCAGAGTTGGCCGCGCGAGCGGCTCCAGAGCCAGAGCCGCCCGCTGGTCACCGTGCGGGCCAGCGCGTCCCGGTTCATGCTGCCCACCAGCAACACTTGCCGATCCGCGGTTGCCTGCACCACGACAGGGACCACCCCATCCGTGCCGAAGCGTACCACCCGCAGCAGGCCGGACACTGCTGCTTCCTGCGGAATATCGCTCATAGCCGCACCGCCACGCCGTGATCGGCCAGGTAGCGTTTCACCTGGGCCACGCTGTACTCGCCGAAGTGGAAGATCGAGGCGGCGAGCGCGGCGTCTGCTCCGCCGGGAGCGAGGACCGCGCTGAAGTGGTCCAGCGTGCCCGCGCCGCCCGACGCGATCACCGGGACGGGCACGGCGGCGGCGATGGACCGCGTCAGGGGCAGGTCATAGCCGTCCTTGGTGCCGTCGCGGTCCATGCTGGTCAGCAGGATCTCGCCCGCCCCGCGTTGCACGGCCTCGCGCGCCCAGGCCACGGCATCGAGGCCGGTGGGCGTCCGCCCGCCATGCGTGTAGACGCCCCAGCCTGACGGCGCCGCCGTGTCCC
>JAICKM010001002.1 GCA_025927935.1 Chloroflexia bacterium
CGCGGGTGCTCGGCGCCAGCCCGGCCTGCCGCGTGCGCGCCCGCAACGCCTGGCGTTGCTCGTCAGTCAAGGTAATGCGGTACATACCGACCAGCATAGCGAATCCTACGAACGTTGACCAGCGACCCGCTTAGCGGTACTTTGTTGACGAAGGAGGGGGGCGGTGGTAAGACAGAGGCAGGAGGAGACCGCCATGACCGCTCGTCGCCCTGTTGATCCGGCCCCCGGTCCCTTGGAAACGTATTGTCAGCACTTCGATGGCCTGTTCGGCAAGCAGAATCAACGCGAGAGCTTCCGGCGCTACCTGGAGGGCCTCCTGTTACCGCAGGAGCGCAACAAGACCTTGACCGCCTTGGCCAACACCGAGCCGGTGGTCGGGGCGCAGCAACCGCCCGCCCAGACCTTGCAGTGGTTCCTCTCCGAGTCGAGCTGGGACCCGGACGCGGTCACGCAGCGCCGCATCGCGCTCCTGGGTGCCGATCCGCTGACGGCCCCAAGCGCGCAGGGCGTGCTGGTCATCGACGAGCACGGCGACCGCAAATGGGGCACCAAGACGGCGCACGTGGGTCGGCAGTACCTGGCCAACCTGGGCAAGACCGACAACGGCGTGGTCAGCGTGACCACGCTGTGGGCCGACGAAGGGGTCTACTATCCCCTCCATTATGAACCCTACACGCCGGCGCACCACTTCGCGCGGGGCAAAGCCGATCCGCAGTTCCGCACCAAGCGGCAGATCGCCGCGGAACTGGTGCAGCGCGCCCTGGCTGCCGACATCCCCTGCCGGGCGGTGGTGGCCGACAGCTTCTACGGCGAGGACGAGGCGTTGCGGCAACAACTGCGGGCGTGGGGGCTGGGTTATGTGCTGGCGCTGCAGCCGAGCCATTGCTGGTGGCACCTGGAGGGCACGATCGGCTCGTTGCAGGAGGCGGTGGAGGCAGCGCCGTGGGGCGGGCCGGAGCAGCCGGGCGCGTGGGTGCCGGTGGCGCGCAGCTTCCGCGACGGGCACACCGAGACGTGGTGGGTGTTGGAGGTGGAGGCGGGACCGTATGGCCCCCAGAAGCCGCAGCGGGTGCTCGTGGCCACGACCGACCCGCGCACCTTACCTACTTTGATGACCTGGTATCTGGTGACGAACCTGCCGGCCCCCGGATCATCCCAGGCACAGCAGAGCGCCCTGGCCCCCGCCGCCGCCGCCGGAGTGGTCCGTCTCTATGGCTTGAGGCCATGGGTGGAGCAAAGCTATAAGCAGACGAAGTACGCCTTGGGCTGGCACGAGTATCAGGTGCGCTCCGACCTGGCGATCCGCCGACACTGGGCCTTGGTCTGCTGCGCCTTCACCTTCTGTTGGCACAACGCGAGTCAGCAGAGCCCAACGCTCGCTCCAGGGGCGAGGGCGAGAGGCGGCGATCCCGCGCCTGCGGCGCCCGCGCCCAGCCCGGTCCCGGCCTCGTGCAGCGAGGCCGGGCGGGGGGAAAAGCGGCGGGACAACGGCGCGAATGCGGCCCCTGCTCTGCTGGCCGGTGGCGCTGCGAGCGGTGCGGGCCTGGTTGGAGCCGTGGATCATGCTGTGGCGCTACTGGCGCGGGTGGTCGAGCGCGCCCCCGCCACCCGCTCTGCGCAGGTTGCTTGACCAGGTGTGGCGGGGTCACGGCCTCTATCTCTATGCCCGCCCGTTTCTCTAGGCAACAAAGTACCGTTAGATGGCGATACGACTTCCAGCACGAAGGCGGGAAACACGCCCTCGGCGGTCAGATCATACGACGTGCGGAGGTGGTCCTCGACGAAGGACACGAACACATCCGGCGCAACGGTCTTCTTGCGCTCCAGGCCGGGCCACTCGTGGTCGATGGGCAGCCTGCTGGCGACGTACCAGCGCAGACCGCTCCTGCGGCCGTAGATGCGCAGGCTGTGCGCGAGGCTGCTGGCGGACCAGAACTGCAAATCACCCATCACTATCCAGGGCGCGTCCTCCGTATCATCCACGCTCAACATGAACAGGAGATCCTGCTCTTCCTGCGTCAGGGGCGACTCGCGCCACGGCGTCGGTATCGTCACCATGCGCCCTCCCAGATTGGC
>JAICKM010000097.1 GCA_025927935.1 Chloroflexia bacterium
CACTTCCGCCGGCTCCAGCACGCCCGGCGCGTCCAGGGCGGCCAGCAGCGCCGGGACAGCGGCGGCCAATCGGTCCAGCCGCCGGTCGAGGCAGCCCGCCGCCAGCAAGGCGTCGATCTGGCCCACCGATTCGCGCTGCAGAGCGGCGAAGGCGCGGATCGTGGCGTCCCAGGCGGGGCGGGGCGCATCCTTGAGCAGCGCGCCACCGAAATCGTCCAGCAGCATCCAGCGCCGGGCGGCATCGACGGCCAGCGGGCGCGGCACCGTGCGCGGATAGTGCTCCGCCAGCCGCTCGGTGATGGCCGATTCGTTGGTGAAGAGCGGCAGCACCGGCGAGGCTTTGACAAACACCATGCCGCCCGACGCGGGGGCGCGCAACAGGCAGGAAATGGCCCATGTCTTCACCTGCTCCAGCGGCCCGTCAAGCGTGCGCCCGTAGCGGGCCAGTTCCGCCGCCGTCCACGCAGTGATCTCATCCAGCCAGCCGGGCCGTGCCCAGGGCGCGCGCTGGGCCGGGATCGCGCCGCCCAGCCGCTCGGCCAGCCAGGCCAGGATGGCGGCGCGCTGCTCCGGGCGGGCCAGGGGCAGTTCGGCCACCGTCGCCGCATCGGCCCAGCGCGCGCCGTCCGGCGGCGTCCAGGCCAGGGCGTGGTTCTCCACGGCGATAAGCGCCCAGCGCCAGCGCTGCGTCTCCGGGTCGATGTAGACCTCGGCGGTATGCAGCAGGGTAACATCGGCGCCCAGTTGCGCGGCCATAGCGGCGCGGATGAGGCTGCCGCCGAACAGGTTGTTCTCCTCGGTGCGCAGGCCCGGCAAGCCCCACCCCTCCGCGCCGGGTAGCAGCAGGACCCGCGCTTCGGTCGGGTGCTCGAACAGCACGCAGTAGTCGCGCAGCAGCGGCGCGGGAGTCGGGTCGCTCATAAGCGGGAAGCTGCCTCCTGATTCGTGGCCGGGTGGTGGGTTCCGTGACGGCGCGCCGGTAGCGAGGTCCGATTCCGGCGCGCGAACGCTCCCATTATAATGATATAATATGCGGGCAGTAACGCGAACGCGGCTTTGAGATGGGAGAGTGACTGGTGGCACGTACACAGACGGAACCGGCGGCGCGGGCGGCGTCGCCGCTGGCGGGCTTTGGCCCCGAACTGGCCCAACTGCTCGTGGTCAGCATGTGGGCCTCGACTTTTGTCGTGACCAAGGCCGCCTTCGCCGAAGTCAGCCCGATGGCCTTCATTTTCGTGCGCTTCTTGCTGATGACCATCCTGGCTTTCGGCGTGCTGGCGGCGCGCGGGCGCAAGGCGCAATGGCGCATCCGGCGCGCGGACCTGCCCCGCTTTGCCCTGGCCGGCCTGGCGGGCTACACGCTGTATCAGTTGGGCTTTGTGCTGGGTCTCGACAACACCTCGCCCTTCTCCAGTTCCCTGCTGATCGCCATGGTGCCCTTCTTCACCATGCTGATCCTGGCCGTGATGGGCGAGCGGACGCCGATGGGCGCCTGGGGCGGCCTGGGCATTGGCATTATCGGCGTGATCATCTTCCTGGCCGACAAGCAGGGCGGGTCGGGCACGCTGCTCGGCGACGCGCTGAGCCTGGGCGCGGCGGTGTCGTTTGCCTTCTATGGCGTGATCAACCGCCCCCTCGTGCGCGCGTACCCGCCCGAAACCTACACCGCCTACGCCGTGGGCCTGGGTACGATCCCGCTGCTGATCCTCTCGACGCCCGCCGCCGTGGCCCAGCCGTGGGGCGCGATCACCTTCTGGGGCTGGGTCGCGATTATCTACATGGTGACGCTGCCGGTCTACGTGGCCTACATGCTCTGGAACTGGGCCATCGCGCGGCGGGGCGCGGCCGCGGCCACCAGCTTCAGCCTGCTGGTGCCCATCGTCAGCGGCACGCTCTCGGCCATCTTCTTCAGCGAGGACTTCGGGCTGCTCAAGCTGCTGGGCGCGGCCTGCGTGCTGGCCGGGCTGGTGATGTTGCGGAGCCGGACGCGGACCCCGGCGCCGCCCCCGCCGGAGGGGGTGCCGGTGGCGGAGTAGGGACGCCGCCGTTTCGTTGTCATGCTGAACGCAGTGAAGCATCTCGTCTCCATCGCAACGAGACTCTTCGCTCCGCTCGGAGTGACGATTACGAGGTGCTTATGATCAACGACGAGTCGGTGCGGGCGGTGGCGGCGGCGCACTTTCCGCCGCAGTTTGTGCGACCCCTGTACGACAGCTATTGCTTCTCTCAGATCCCGCAGTTGGTGCGCCACCTGCTGCTGGGCGACCCCGACCCCGGCCTGCCGCCCACGGTGCTGGCGAGTTTGCCGCCCGCGTATGAAAAAGTGGTGCTCTTTTTCGTCGATGCCTTCGGCTGGCGCTTCTACGAGCGGCACGCCGGTAGCGACCCGTTCTTGCAGCGCATCGCCGCCGAGGGCGTGGTCTCCAAGCTGACTTCGCAGTTCCCATCCACCACGGCGGCCCACGTCACCGCCATCCATACCGGGCTGCCGGTGGGCGAGAGCGGGGTGTACGAGTGGTTCTATTACGAGCCGCTGGTGGACGCGCTGATCGCCCCGCTGCTCTTTTCGTTTGCCGGGGACTGGCGCCGCGAGACGCTGCGGCAGACCGGCATCCCGCCGGCGGACTTTTTCCCGCGCACCACGTTACACCAGGAACTGCGCGCCGGGGGCGTGCGCTCGGTCATCTTCCAGAGCCGCGAATATACCCCGTCGTCGTACAGCGACGCCGTTTTTGCCGGGGCGGAGGTGGTGCCGTACCGGACGCTGCCCGAAGCCCTGGCCCGGCTGGCCGGGCGCCTGCTGACCGACGCGGGCAAGGGCTACTATTTCCTCTACTTCGACCGCATCGACACCATCGGTCATGTCTATGGCCCCGACTCGGCCATGTTTCGCGCCGAGACCGATGCCTTCCTGGCCGTGATGGAGCGCGTCTTCCACGGCGCCCTGGCGGGTGCCCTGCACGACACCCTGTTCCTGCTGACCGCCGACCACGGCCAGGTCAGCGGCGATCCTTCCGACACCATCTACCTCAACCATCTTCTGCCCGCCCTGGCCGCCGACCTGCAAACCAACCGCGCGGGTGTGCCCCTGGTGCCCGCCGGCTCAGCCCGCGACATGTTCTTGCACGTCAACGAGGACCGGCTGGACGCGGTCCAGCGCCTGTTGCAGTCCGCTCTGGCGGGCCAGGCCGAGATCTATCGGGTGGACGACCTGATCGCTCGTGGCTTCTTCGGATCGCGGCCCCCGGCCCCGGTCTTTCGGGCGCGGGTGGGCAACCTGCTCATCGCGCCCTACCGGGATACGACGATCTGGTGGCACGAAGCGGGGCGCTTCGCCCAGGAGTACTACGGCCTGCACGGCGGCCTCACGCCGGATGAGATGGAGACGGTGCTGCTGGCCTTCCCTTATGCTTGAGTGGTAGGCGCGATAAATCGCGCCAGTCCGGCGGGCGGGGCGGTGGCGACGACGGGCAGATCTGTGCGTTTCTCCCGCCGCCGGATTGGCGCCATCGCGGTGGGGCGACGGGCGCAATGAATCGCGCCCGTCGCGTTGGCCGGTATGCGGCGATTATCGCTTACCGGCTTTGCCCAGACCGGGGCCAGCGCTCCGCGTATGTTACGGCGTGCAGGTGCGGGCGAGCAACTGGTCGACGGACGAGTTGGCCGGCACTTCGCTAAGCTGCGCCTTGGAGATGCTCCAGAGCGCGTCGAGCGGGTTCTGCGAGATGCCGGGGTTCACGTGGTGCAGGAAGTAGCAGCCCGCGTAGACGTGGGTGCTGTTGTCGGTGTGCTTAGCCGTCAGTGCGACCGGGATGCTGGCGTAGACGTTCCCGGCGCCCGCGTCCGTCACGGCCTGGCCCACGGCCAGCGTGACCGACGCCGTGTCCGCGTAGCCCTGGACGAACTGCGCGTAGGGCGGGGCCACGTCCGGGGACGGGTTGGGGGCGCCCTGGAAGTAGCTGTAGGCCCGCTCGTACTCCTGGCGATTGATGGCGTTGTAGTACGACTTCAGCATGTCGGCGGGCGAGCCGTTGCGGATCTCATAGAACGGCAACTGCCCGGCGGTGGCCGGGAAGCCCTGCGGATAGTTGCTGCGGCCCAAATAGGTGCCGAGCTGGCTCAGCAGCACTTCGTAGGGCGTGCCGGCGTTTTCGGGATGCAACTCAAACACGGCGCGCTCGAAATATTGCACGGTGTAGGGCTTACCGTTGAGGTCGCTGGTCTCCACAAATTCCTCGCTGAGCGGGTAGCCCTGCTGGGTCAGGCCGCCGTGTTGCTGCCAATAGGTGAGGAACTTGCCGCACACCTTGTGGTTGGTCTGCGGGAAGGTCTGGCAGCCGCCCGATTGGGCCAGGGAGCCATAGGTGTGCCAGGTGAGCGTGAGCAACATGCCGAGGATCATCCCGGCGCTCACCAGGAGCACCGAACGTAGACGCTGCTTCATCATACTTCTCCTTATTGTGTGTCCCAAAGGCCGCGACTCTATAACTATACATCCGCGGGGCAGGCTCGGCAAAACGCGGCTAGCCCTAGCTGTTACACACGCCAATGCAAAGGGTTGTCGTCTAGTTACGGTTTCCCGGCGAGCGGGTGCATTACCGCGCGGGCAACCGCTGTGCGGGGTTGCCTGTTAATACGACGCGGGAGCCGCAGGGATGGTTGCGCGCGCTGGGATCGTAAGCGCGGCGGATGGGGGTTCAGCCGGGCCAGATGGCGGGGCGGATGGGCGGGCCGGGGATGAGGTCGACGTGCTCGGCACAGATATGGACCGCGACCTGGCCCGGCGGGTCGTGGACCCAGCCTTGCGCGACCGGGCCGCCGCAAAACGCGCAGGTGGCCGGCGGATCGCCGGCGAAGGCGCGCCAGGGCTGGCTGGTGCTGTCCAGCACTTCGTCCACGGCATCCGAGGGGCGGTAGAAGACGAAGCGGATGCCGGTGCCGTGGGTGCCCGCGGCTTCGACCGCGGCGTGGAAGAGGCGCTGCCACTGGCACTCGGCGCAGTAGGCAAAGCCGAGGTCGGCCAAGGTGAGCGGCGCACTGCATCCGCGGCATACGGCCACGCCTTCGGGCCGCGGGCGGCTCACGGCGCGGGCCTCCCCCGGCCCCGGTGGGCGCCAGGGCGGCTCACGAATCGCGAACGGCAGCAGACCCTTTCCATAGGAAGCATGATACCCGAACCAGCGCGGGAAGGCAACCGGCGCCCGCCCCGAATCAGCCGCGGCGGGGCAGGCGCGGGGCCAGGCCGGGCAGCGCGAAGAAGAGCGCGATCAGCACATACAGCACCAGCATGGCCGGAACGCTGACGAGGGCCAGGATGCAGCAGGCGAGATACAGCGGCGGGCCAAAGGCGTATTGCCGGGAGATGCGGCGAACCTGATCCGTATCGGCATTGTGGGCCAGCAGGCGATTGTTGCCCGATGCGTAGCGCCACAGCAAGTTAAAGACAACGGCGATGGCGAGGAACGTGCCGCTGAACACGATCCCCGCCACGTGGGCGTCTGCCGCGCCCATGTACTCGGACACCAGCGCGGTTGGAAACGGCACCAGGGTGACGCCCATGAGCAGCAGGCCGTTGAGCATCAGGAAGGGCTGATTCACCCGCGCGATGTGCCGGAACAGCGCATGGTGATTGGTCCACATAATCAGCACGGTCAGGAAGCTGGTCACGTAGGCGAAGTAGACCGGCCACTGGTGGAGCAGGGCCGGGACGAGTTGCCCAACCTGCCCGTTCTCCTCCAGGGGCGGGACGTGAATATCGAGCACCAGCAGCGTAATGGCGATGGCAAACACGCCGTCGCTGAAGGCTTCGAGCCGCCCGGTTTCCTTGCCCTCGGCGGCTACGTCGTTTTCGTTAACACCGGTTGTCAAGGTGCGCCCTCCCTGGTAGTGCTGGGACCACGGGCCGGTTTCAAACCGGCGCCTACAACGCTGTAACTGCAGCGGGCCGGTTTGAAACCGGCCCCGAGAAGCAAGAAAGGCCGCGCAGGCGGCCTTTGCTGCCGTAGCCGGAGGCTTGAGCCTCCGGGCGGGCAGCCGGGTGGCCTAGCGGTAGGCGGCGGCTTGCAGGTTGAACAGATCGGCGTAAGTGCGGCCCTCGGCCAGCAACTCCTCGTGCGTGCCCGCCTCGCTAATCACGCCGTTCTCCAGCACCAGGATGCGGTCGGCCAGACGCACCGTGCTGAAGCGGTGGCTGATGAACACGGCCATCTTGCCCTCGGTCAGTGCCTTCATGCGGGTGAAGATTTCGTATTCGGCGCGGGCGTCGAGGCTGGCGGTCGGCTCGTCCAGGATCAGGATCTCGGCGTCGCGCATGAAGGCGCGGGCCAGGGCGACCTTCTGCCACTCGCCGCCCGAAAGCTGGTAGCCCTCGTCGAACCAGCGGCCCAGCGTGGTGTCATAGCCTTGCGGCAGCCGCTCGATCACGTTGTCGGCGCCGCTCTTGGCCGCCGATTGGGCCACGCGGTCCTGGTTCTCCAGTTCGGCCAGGCGGCCCACGCCGATATTCTCGCGCGCGGTGAAGAAGTAGGTCACATAGTCCTGGAAGATGACGCCGATGGCGGCGTGCAGGCTCGCCAGGTCGTACTCGCGCAGGTCGTGGCCGTCAAGCAGAATCTGCCCCTCGTCCGGGTCATAGAGCCGGGTGAGCAGCTTGACGATGGTCGTCTTGCCCGCGCCGTTCTGGCCTACCAGGGCGACCGTCTCGTCGGGATGAATCGTGAAGCTCACATCGCGCAGGGCCGGCTCGGTCTTGCCCGGATAGGTGAAGGTGACGTGGCGGAACTCGATGCCGCCGCGCAACGGCACGGCCACCTGGCGCGCGTCGGGCGGACTCTGGATGGCCGGTTCATAGTCCAAGAAGTCGAACAGGTTGTTCAGGTAGAGGCTGTTCTCGTACATATCGGACAGCCCGCCCAGGATGCTCTGGAAGCTGGATTGCACGCTGCTGATGGCTTGCGTGTAGAAGGTCAGGTCGCCCAGGGTGAAGCGCCCGACGATGGTTTGCAGGGCCACGTAGAGATAGGTGCCGCTGGTGACGATGGTGGTCAGGCTGCCCCAGATGAAACCCATCGTGTAGCGGCGCGTGACCAGGCTGCGATTCTCGTGATAGAAGCGGTCGGCGATGGCCTTCCAGCGGGCGATGAAGAAGTCGCCCAGACCGAACAGCTTGATCTCCTTGTTATATGTGTCCTTGGTCAGCAGGTCGAGAAAGTAGACCATGCGGCGGCGGTCGGGCGCCTGCCAGCGCGACATGCGGTAGCCCTGCCAGCCGTAGCGCGAACTGGCGATGAAGCTGGGAATGGGCGCCAGCAAGGCGACGACGGCCACCAGCGGGCCGAGGCGGGCGATCAGCGCGATCATGCTCAGGAAGGTGATCAGGGCGCGGACTAACGAGAAGAGTTGCTCGACCATCGTTACGGGGCGGAAGTTGGCTTCGCGCTGAGCCTGTTGCAGCGCGTCATAGAACTCGGGGTTCTCGAAGAAGCGCAGGTCGAGCCGGTTGGACTGCTTCATCACCATTAATTGCACGCGGTTGGCGGTTAGCTCCTGGAGCGCCTGCTGGTTGATGTTGCGGACCGTCTGCAACAGCGCGCTGCCGATAAACAGGCCGAACTGGGCCAGCACCAGGGTGACGACGGCATTGGTGCGCGCCGGGTTGCCGCCGGAGTTCGCGGCGGCCACGACCGCGTCGATGAGCAACTTGCTGATCCAGGCGGTCGCCGTCGGGACCACGCCGGACAGGATCGACAGCAGGCCCATGGTGATGGTGTAGCCGTGGTGCGCGTTCCAGACAATACCGAAAGCGCGCGGCACGCCGGAGAGCGTGGCGCGGGTATTCTGGCGCAGGGTGGCGAGCCGCTGGCGCGGCGTTTGGGGTACGGATTCCGCGGCGGGCGCGGGCGGGGGACCGGGGCGATTGTTTGTGCCGAAACTGGATCGGCCTATAGGGGGTCGTCTACTCATATGGGGGTACTATCCTCTCTGGCAACCGTTCCGAAAATATAGGGCGTGGAACGGCCACAGTAAACTATACCCGTTTTCCTCCCTGCTCCGCCCCCCCCGTTTGACCAGGACCGATCCCGGATAAACAGGCGGTTCCCCCGCGATCCGCGCTTATGCGGGGTGCATAACGCAGCCCGGCTGCTGGGGCCGGGCCGGGCTAGGTGTAGAGCGCCAGCACGCGCGCCGCCAGGTCGCAGAGCGCCGCGCGCAGTTCGGGCGGGTCCACGATCTCGACATCCGGGCCGAGGGCGAGGATTTGCCCGCAGGCTACGTCGAACGTGGGGAAGGTGAGGGTCAGCGTGATCCGGCCCGCGCTGTCGGGCCGCCCGGCGGCGTCGATCTGCCGGCGCACGCCCTCGCCCAGGATGCGCGGCAGCAGCGGGAGGGCGCCCGGCGCGCAGCGCACCGTGACGGCATAGCTCGGCAGTTGGGCGGCGAAGTCCGCGCACCACGCCGTCCAGTAGGCGGGCAGGTCGAAATGCTCCGGGCGGGTAAAGGTCTCGTCCGTCACCCGCGCATCGCCCATGCGCGACACCCGGTAGACGTGGATCGGCTTGCGTGCCGCCTGCACGCGGGCCACGCCATAGGCGGGCGCCTGCTGCACCAGGCCGCCCACGAGATACCAGACCGTGCCCTTGGCGACTAGGCCATACGGGTCCACATGGCGCTTGACGACGCGCCCGTCGCCGCGGTTGTAGGCGAAGCGCAGGCGGCGGTCGTGCAACAGCGCCTCCTGGATGGCCGGCAGGCAGGGCACCGGCTCCTCCGGCTCCGCCCAGCCGGCGGCGTCCAGGTGCAGGCGCAGACGCATGTGCTCCAGGCCCGCGCGCCGGGCGGCGGGCAGGGCGGCGGCCAGCTTGAGGCGGGCGGCCTTGCCCGCATCCTGCCAGCCCAGGTCGGCCAGCGGCCCGGCAGCCCCGGCCAGGAACAGCGCCTGGATCTCCCCCTCGGTCATGCCGGTCAGGTCGGTGCGGTAGCCGTCGAGCAGGGCACAGCCGCCCTGCGGCCCGCGCTCGGCCACTACCGGCACCCCGGCGGCACTCAGCGCATCCATGTCCCGGTAAATGGTCCGCTCGGACACCTCCAGTTCTGCGGCCAGGGCGCGCGCCGTCATGCGCCGCCGCGCCTGCAACAGCATCAGCAAGGCGACCAGCCGATCCCCGCGCATCGCAATCCCTCCCTTCCCCTCGCCCCAGTATAGCACGATTCCCGACAAAAGATGTCCAGAATTATCTGCTATGATAGGAGGGTGGCGGCAGAAAGGCCGAGGCCACGTGTTTGCCGGGATATTGAGGAGGAGGACCGCATGCACTTTGGGATCTACGCGCCCAACTTCGGCGAATTTGCCGACCCGCGTGTGCTGGCCGACCTGGCCCGCGCCGCCGACGCCGCCGGGTGGGAGGGGTTTTTCATCTGGGACCACATGCTGTGGCACTGGCCCGATCACCAACCCATGGCCGACCCGGCGGTGGCGCTGGCGGCCATGGCGACGGCGACCGAGCGCATCCGCCTGGGCGCGCTGGTGACGCCGATCGCGCGCCGCCGCCCGTGGAAGCTGGCCCGCGAGGCGGTCACGCTCGACCACCTGTCCGGCGGGCGGCTGGTGCAGGGCGTGGGCATCGGCGGCGACTGGTTCGGCGACTACAGCGGCTTCGGCGAGCCGGCGGACGACCGCACGCACGCCGAGATGCTGGACGAGGGGTTGGCGATCCTGGACGGCCTCTGGCGCGGGGAGCCGTTCACCTACGAGGGGCGGCATTATCACGTCACGGATGTCACGTTCCTGCCCCCGCCGGTCCAGCAGCCGCGCATCCCGATCTGGGTGGCCGGCAACTGGCCGAACAAGGCGCCCTTCCGCCGTGCGGCGCGCTGGGACGGCGTGTTCCCGCTGGCGCGCGACGGCGAACTCACGCCCGCCGATTTCCGCGACCTGCTGGCCTATATGGCCCCCTACCGCACCAGCGCCGCGCCCTTCGACGTGGTGTATCGCGGCAACACGGTGGGCGTAAGCGCGGCGGCAGACCGGGCGATCATCGCGCCCTACGCCGAGGCGGGCGTGACCTGGTGGCTCGAAAACTGCCCGCCCGAAGCGGGGTCGCTGGCGGCGGCGCGCACGCGCATCGCCCACGGGCCGCCGCACCTGTAGGCGCACGGCGCTTTGCCTCTCCGTGGCGAGGGTCGCGGCTCACGATTGCTCAGGTGGCGGTTCCGGCCCGCCGCTTGTCTGCTGGGCTGGACCTGTCTGGTGCCAGCTAAAGTGCGTCTGGCGCTGATGAGTCCGGGTAAATGACCAGTCACCGCTCCCCGCCGCCGGATCGGTGGAAGCGGTAAGCTCGACGTACAGATCCCGGCGCGGCGTGCCCGGTTTTTCGAGGACGTAAAGAAAGCCGTGCCCTTCGGGCGGCCCCGGTATGGTCCAGGTGCTCCAGGCCACCGGGTCCGCGGCGCCTGCCGCCTGGCGGACCCACCCCGCCGCCTCCAACTGTGCGGCAAAATGGGCCGCCAGATCGGCGGCGCGTTGGTCCGTCATGGCCCGCGCCTGGGATGTCCACTCATCGGCACTCCCACCGCCTCCGCGCGGCATGAGCGCCACCCCCGGTGGGACAGTCAACGCGGGCATCCGGCCGGCGATTCCTTGATCCGTCTGCTCCTCCATCGCGCATGGCCCCCACTGCCCGGTATCGATGCGGATCTGCACATCGGCCGGTGCCGTGGGGCGGGGCGTGACCGTGAGGGCCAGCGAACCCGCGCCGCCCGGCGCACAGTATGTTCGGTGCTCCGGTCGGAAGGCCCAGTGCCGGGACATCTCCTCGCGCATCGGCGCGGGGACCGCCGATAGATCGAGGATCTCGCCCGGATGGGCCGGCGCCAACGCCGGCCCGCCGGAGGGGGGCGGCGCTGGGGTAAACCCACGACTCACCATGAACATCGGGGGGTGCGCCAACACCTGCCACCCTTGCTCGGTGAGCGCGCGCTCATAGGCGGCGACGACTTCGGTCACCGGCCGGTTCGCATCAAGCACAATATCCCACCCGGCTGCCTGCCCCTCTACCTGATAGAGCACGCTGCCGACCAGGCGATCCTGCCCCTCAATGGGTAAGCGCACGGGCAGATTATCGGGCAGGGCGCCCGGCAGCAGGGCGATGTGTTGCGCCTCGCCCGGCATGGCGGGCCGTTGGGTCCCCAGGCGCCGCGTCACCAGTTCCCGCAGGAGATCGCCGTCCGCATGTGTGGTCATCTCGCCCCTCCTTACTGCGTGCCTGTTATCATTCCCGCTGAGATTATAGCACGACCTGTGGCGCCTGGCGCGGCGACCCGTATCGGGCGGTGCGGATGCCGGGCGTGGGACTACAACAAGGGTGGTTGCGCGGGGGTAGCTTGCGGCGCACGGCCCTGCATGATATTGTGAAGTGAACGGAAACCGTGCGGCTGTCTATCGCCGCGCCCGCGGCGGAGGCCGCTAGCGGTCCGCCCCGCCTGGCGGGCCAGGAAGCCACCGCGCTCAGTAAAGGAGATGCCGATGGATCCAACCGTCCTGCCGGTAGGCCCGGCTTTAGACGCCCAGGTCGCTACTGCGGTGTTCCAGTGGCAAGATGTGCACTACGTCGCGGAGCAAGCCGCCTACTATGGCTGGGCGCCTGGCGCGACAGTGGAAGATTATATCTGGCCCGTGCCGGGCTATAGTACCGATCCGCGGGCGGCGCGGGCGGTGCTCACCACCCTGCGGGAGCTGGGCCTGCTGCCGGCCTTTCTACGTGAGCTGGGCCGGGACTATCCACCTGCGGCCGGCCCGCCCGCCGCGGCGGAGCAGGTCCTGGCGAGGTTGCTGGCGGAGCCTGGAGCGGCGGGCACGATCTGCCACGTCGCCTTGCGGGTCGTCGCCGCGCCCTGAGCGACCCCAGGGGGACCAGGGGCCTGGGCAAGACGCCGCCGGATTGTCCTAACGCTGCGGCCCCGCGTTAAGGCCGGTTTTAGGTAATACCGCCAGTATAAAACAACAGGCCCGGCGCAAAGCCGGACCTGTCGTTTCTTGTACCGCGCCTCACGGGGATACTTTGGCGCGAGGCGCTTTAGGCGCCGGCGCGGGCATCCCCCTGAACGGCGAGGTTGTCTGCCGCGTAGATCATCAGACATCCCTCCTCGTCCTTACGGTTGACTCGGGACCACGACTTTCTTGCCGCAGTCTGCTAAGAGTTAGAGCATATTGCGTGCCACGCTTCGCAAATCAAGCTCATCCATGGCACAATTTATTCGTTGCCGCTATCCGGGCGCAACCCCGCGAACAGGTCCGTTTCGATGGCCCGGCCGCCGTTGACCGTGCTGTAAGCGCGATAATAGAGCTGCTGGTCCCACAAGAGGTGCTGCTGCTCCGGCGCGAGCCGGTCGAGTTCGCGGTAGACCACCATCTGCGTGCGGTGGCAATTGATAGCCTGCCACACGGTTTCCCGATAGGCGGCGGTGTCCAGGCGGGTGGTGGCGTTCCAGTCTTCGCCCCAGGTCCCGCGCCGCTCCACGCCGTCCACATGCATGACCAGATCCCCAAACACCGACTGGTAGGCGGCGCCTTGCGCTTTGGTGTAGGCCATGAAGTAGAATTTGGCCGGCGCGTGCGGCGGCAGGTCCCCGGTGGGGGCGTAGTTGGCGTCGGCAGCGCAGACTGCGGCACTGAGCGCAAACTGCGAGATGGCGATATGGTCGGGGTGGCCGTAGGCGCCATCGGGCGGGAAGGTGAGAATGACCTGCGGGCGCACGCGCCGGATGTGGCGGACGATTTTGGCGACCGCCTCCTGCGGATCGGCCTGGTCCAGGTCGCCGTCGATATAGTCGAGAAAGACAACCTCGCGGATGCCCAGGACAGCGGCCGCCGCCTCTAGCTCGGCGGTGCGGATGCGGCCCAGCGCCTCCGGGCCGGGGTCCCGCGCCGGATCGCCGGGCCAGCCGCGTTCGCCCCGCGTCGCCGTGACCAGGTAGGTCTCGACTCCTTCGGCGGCATAGCGCGCAAACGTCCCGCCGTTGCCCAGCGACTCGTCGTCGGGATGGGCCAGGATGCCCAGCAAGCGTAAGGGTTCCGCCATCGTGCGCCACCTCCTTGTGCGATGTCCGTTTTCTTAATCATACGCCTGGCGTCAATAGGCACGAACTGCTATGCGGTCACACGCGTATTCTGCACCTCGGAGGCGTGAAGGGCGCGAAGAACAAGACTAATATAAATCATCTTCGCGTTCTTAGTTCCTTCGCGGTGAAATCCCGAACGGCTGATGGATGGGCCGGTTGCAATTGCTGAGGTTGCATAGTAGAATTGCGCGCAAACACATCCCACCGCGACATACGGCATATATGGGTCCGCAGGAGGGCATTATGACCGCACCGGCGCACGGGGAAACCGGCCCCGGCCACTATATTCGGGCCAATGACCTGGACATCTACTACGAAGAGCAGGGTCAGGGCCGGCCGCTGCTCTTGATCCATGGGGGTGTCCTCACCGGCGACTCGTGGCAGCCGTATCTTGCAGCCTTTGCTGCCCACTACCGCGTAATTATGCCGGACAGCCGCGGGCATGGCCGCACCGCCAATCCCACGGGCCACATGAGCTACCGGCTACTGGCCGATGATATGGTGGCGCTGGCGCGGGCGCTGGATCTTCAGCAGCCGCTGATCTGCGGCTATAGCGACGGCGGCCAGGTGGCGCTGGAGATCGGTATGCGCTATCCCGACCTGCCCCACGCGCTTGTCATCGGCGGCGCCTACGGCGAGCTTACCGAGGCGTCGCGCATGTGGGTGCGCTCCATGCTCGGCGATGCACAGTCGCCCGACGTGGATACCGCGCGGTTCGAGCGTGACAACCCCGGCTTCGCAGCCCTACTCCAGCAGCTTCATGGCCCTGACGGTTGGCGG
>JAICKM010000867.1 GCA_025927935.1 Chloroflexia bacterium
AGTTTCTAAGGTCACGTCAGGCTGAAGTCGACCGCGTACTGCACGGCCCGGAGCTTGCGAGCTACGGCCTGCGAGGCAGTATTCGCCCAGCTCGTGCTGTAGAGTGGCAGCCGGCCCATGGCGCGGATAGCGGCGGCCCACCCACGCACCGTCTCGGCGGCATAGCCACGCCCGCGGTACGACTCGACTGTGTAAACCCCGGCCTCCGCCACCTGCGCCGTCATCCGCGCGGAGCAGCAAACCGCCACCGCCACTCCTTCCGCTACACATACCACAACCGGCGCAAGCTCAGCGTGCCTGCTGCGCGTGTAGGGATAATGGGCTGCCAGGAGGGTCGCGTTCGCGGGCGTGATGGTCACCGTGTCCGTGGGCGGATCGAGTTCCGGCAGATAATAGGCGGGGCCTGCATCGATGTTGCGCAGAGGCGCGTGTTGCTGAAGCAATGAGCTATATTCTGCCGTGTGACGGGCCGGTTCCTGGAGGTCACGCACGACCGGCTCATCCGCGGCCAGCCGTTCGAGTGCGGTGGCGAGGTCCGGCGGCAGGTCGAAACGGGTGCGCCAAAGGTTGCCGGCGGCTGTGCGGGCCAGAAAGAAGCGGGGCGCCGGATCATTGGGATCCGGCTCATTGACGCGCAGCAACCGGCCGCGTTCGTCATGCACGAAGAGAGCAACGGCCTGCATCTGGGCCAATTCGAGATCGCTGACAGTCATCTGCACTCCTCCGCCTCTTTCGCAAGCGGCCCCAGGACATCCTGCACCGCCGCCCACACCTCGTCCACCGGGGCGATCTCGTTGAAGGCGACGCCGGCCAGTTGAGCGGCGCGGGCGGCCAGGTCCACCCCGCCCGCCGTGCCGCCCACGGCCCGGCTGCGCCCGCGGGGGTCCCAGGGCGCATAGCGGCGCGGGTCCGACGGCCCGAAGACGGCCACCACCGGCGCGCCCGCCGCCACGGCCAGGTGCATCGCCCCCGTGTCCGGCCCCAGGAACAGGCGGCACCGGCCCGCCATCGCACCCAGTGCGCCCCAGCCGAAGCGCCCGGTCAGATCATACACGCGCCCCGCCTGCTCCGGCGGCATGCCCGCCCGGATCTGCGCGGCAGCGGCCTGGTCGTCGGCGCTAGCGGCGCCCAACAGCAGCACCTGGGCCTGGGGATAGACGGCAAGCAGCCGGGCCAGCACGGCGGCCCAGCGGGCGGGCGCCCAGCGCTTGGCCGGCATGCGCATGCCGGGATTGCTGCCGCCGCCCGTGTGCAGGGCGATCAGCCAGTCGCGGGCGGGGTCGAGAGCCAGCGCGGCCAGGGCTGCGTCCGCCTCGGCGGTGTCGGCGGGGGTGGGATAAAACTCGGTGCGCGTGGCCGGATCGACCGGCACGCCCAGCGCGCGCACCACGTCCAGGTACCACTCGACCTCGTTGCGGGCCATCGCGGGTGGGCAGGGCACGCGATGCGTCAGCGCGAAGCCCCGGCCCCCGCTATCTAGCCCGGCGCGCACCGGCGCACCCGCCATCCAGGCCAGCAGGCCCAGCAGCGGCGACCGATCCAGCACCAGCACGGCGTCGAAGCGTTCCCGGCGCAGCCGCCGCGCCAGCGCCACGTACGCGCGCCCGGTGCGGCGGATCGATGCCGTGCCCACCGGGTCGCTGTCGATCAGCGCGGTCAGGCGCGGGTTCGTCGCCACTGCCGGGCGCGACCACGCCCCCACGGCCAGCGTGATCGCCGCCATGGGATAGGCGCGCTGCAACGCCGCCAGTGCCGCGCTCGCCATCACTACATCGCCGAAGCAGCATGGCTTCAGCACAAGCACCCGCCGCAACTCTGTCACTCGTCGTGCCGCTCGCCTACGCACGGGCGCAAACACCCACGTCAGCCCCTTCCACAGTGCTGAGTGCTGAGTAGTGATGGGCGCTGAGTTATAAAGAGTGCAAGAAGCTACGAGAGAAGGCACGGGATTACCGAGCGGCCTTCTCTCGTCGCCACTGACCACTGACCACCGACCACTGACCACTCGGCTCACGCAGCACTCAGCACTTACTGCTCAGCACTCGCCGGGCTGCCGAGGCCGCCGGTGTCGACCAGCATGAACATGATGTCGCCCGCGCAGGCCACCTCGCCGTCCACCGTCGCCTGCACCGTGGCCTGGCAGACGGGAGGGCGCATCCGGGTCAGCGTCACCTCCAGGCGCAGGGTATCGCCCGGCTTCACCTGCCGCTTGAAGCGGATCTTGTCGATGCCCGCGAAAAAGCCCATCTTGCCGTGGTGCTCCGGTAGGCTCAGGGCCACGATGCCCGCCACCTGGGCCAGTGCCTCGACCATCAGCACGCCGGGCATCACCGGGTAGCCGGGCACATGGCCGGGGAAGTACCACTCGTTGAAGGTCACGCTCTTGATGCCGACCCCGCTTTTGCCCGGCTCCAGGGCCACCATTTTATCGACCAGCAAAAACGGGAAGCGGTGCGGGAGGATCTGCTGGATCTCCACATTGCTGAGCACCGTCGTTTCTTCCGCCATGGGACACTCCTTCCTGGTTTACGACAATTTTGATGGGCAGCAGGCCGGTTTCAAACCGGCCCCTACACCGCATAAGCAGCGGCTTAATTCTGCCGGCGGCAGGCCGGTTTGAAACCGGCCCCTACACCGCACGAGCACGCCGGTTGGAAACAGGCGCATACAGCGCACAGATGCGGGCGATCATGGGCCGGGCATGGCGGCAGATGCAACCGCTTCGGCTTCTGCCGGGGCCGGCGAGTCGGCGCGCACTTCGTCCATTAAGAGGCGGCGCGCGGCCATGCCCAGCGCGAGACA